>JAISAX010000588.1 GCA_031266495.1 Opitutaceae bacterium | reverse complement strand
TGTAAGCCTGGGGGCCTCCCGGGGCTGCACGCCCGTGCCACGGGGGGGGGGTTTGGGAATAAAAACCCCGCGCCACTTCCTCGCCATCCAGCGTCACCCGCACCTCCACGGCCACCGGTGTATCCGTCGCCAGCTCCGGCGTGACCGTAAGCGTCACGGAACCATCCGTCGCATGAGTCTGCGCGATGTGCGCGTGAACGAGGCGGTTGGTGCTCCAGGCTTCGAGGCGGATGTCGCGCCATACCCCGGCGGTGACGAGACGCGGTCCCCAGTCCCAGCCGAAGTTGCATTGCATCTTGCGGATGCGCGTGCAGCCGCCGACAGGATCGTTGCACTCGTGCGGCGTGTGTTCGGGACGGACAGAGCGGATGTAGTCCATCGCACTGCGAAAATGGATACGAAGTTCGTTGCGACCGCGGCGGAGCAGCGTCTTCACCGGCCAGCGCCAGCCCGTGAACATGTTTTCAGTGGCCGCGATTTTTTTGCCGTTGAAAAAAACCGTCGCCACGGTGTCGAGCCCGTCGGCAACGAGATCGATCTGCCCGTCATCGAAGAGCGAAGCCGGAACGTCGAAGGTCGCCGCGTATTCCCAGTCGCGTTCCTCGATCCATTGCAGGTCGAGTTCGTTGGTGCCGTAAAAAGGATCGGGGATTTTTTTCTCCCGGATCAGGTCCGTATGGACGCAGCCGGGGACCTGTGCGGGCAGCCATGTTTTTTTTGAAGTGTCGCGGAAGCGCCAGCCGGCGACACCGGCCGAGGATGCAAGATCGAGCGTGGTCATGGAAAATATGATGGAGGATGAAACGGTGATGGAAACGGTGATGGTTGAATACGGAACGGATGGAAACCGGAGTGGTGAGGAGAGCGGAAAAGGGAGTCGGCTGGCGCGAATAAAACGTTGCCGGAAACGACATTTCTTTTGTCGTTTCCGCCAATGATAAAGCGACAAAATTCCGCCTCGCCCTTCCGGGTGCAGCTCGTCGTGGGCGGCGACGGGCTGGAGTATTTTCGCAATACGCTGCTCGGCGCGCGTCATTATGGATTCGATTCGGGACGCTTCGCATTTGCCGATCGCTGGCTGGCGCACGAGCGGACCGACAATCCCGCCGTGCTCGTCCGCCGCGACCGGATCGACGGGATCGTCGCCGCCATCAACACGCGGGGCGAAGAAGCCCGTTTTCTGGAAGCCGGCGTCCCGGTCGTGAATCTCTCCAACAGCATGCTCTCTCCGGTCCTGCCGCTGGTCACGCAGGACGATGTGACGGCCGGCCATCTGGCGGCGGAGCATTTGCGCGCGTGCGGCTGCCAGTCTTTCGGCTTCTGGGGACAGCTCGGCGCCGCCTATTCGGATGAGAGACTGGAGGGATTTCGCCGTGCGCTGGGCGATACCAGTCCCGCGGTGGGCGGCGGCATCCCCACCGGGCGACGCACGCCCGCAACCGTTTTCGCTGCCATGAAATGCTGGCTGGAGACGTTGCAACATCGCCGTCCGCTCGGGCTGTTCGCGGTGCTCGACACGCTGGCGCTGCAACTGATGCGAGCCGCGCGCGAACTCGGCTGGCGCGTGCCGGAAGAGGTGGCCGTGCTGGGCGCCGGTGACGACGATTTCTGGGTGGACTTTGAAAGCGTGCCGTTGTCGAGCGTGCGACTGCCGTCACGGACAATCGGATACGAGGCGGCCCGTCTGCTGGACCGGCTGATGACACGCGGCGAACGCGGGCACGGCGAAGTGGCGCGACTGCCGGTGAGCGAGGTGGCGGCGCGGCGTTCGACGGATGTGCTGTTTGTGGATGACCCGGCGGTGTCGAAGGCGGTGCGACTGATCCGCGAAAACAGGGGACGCCTGCGCGTGGCGGAACTGGTCCGCGCAGCCGGCGTGTCCCGCACGGGATTGCAGGCCCGTTTCAAGAAAGCGCTCGGGTGTTCGATGCTGGAGGAGATTCACCGGGTAAAGCTGGCACGCGCGCAGGAGATGCTGGTGACGACGAACCAGAAAATCTCCGCCATCGCCGAGCAGTCCGGCCTCGGCAGTCCGCATCGCATCAGCATGCTGTTCCGGACAAAGCTGGGGCAAACGCCCTCGGCCTTTCGCCGCGAGCGGCGCGGGTGAACATGCTCCAGTGCGCCGGGGGGGGGGGGGGGGGAGAGGTTACCGTCGCGACGGTCAGCGGCGATGGCGACGCGCGGCGCGCAATTCGGCGAGGCAGTCCGATCGCCACCGTTGCGCCCGCTTTCTCCCGTCGCCCGGCAATGCCCGCCGGCCGCCCGCTTGTTTCCTCGGAACAGTTTCTCGACTGGCTGGAACCCGGCATCCATGCCGACCTGATTGCCGGACAAATTTTCAGGCGCCCTCCTGTCCCCCTTCGCCACGCCGATGTTGTCAATTTTCTCTGTCATCTCATGGGAATGTATATCGAGGAATTTGAGCTCGGTGAATTGCACCGCGAAACCGTCGCCGTCCGTCTTGGGCTGCGTGATACATTTTTGCCCGACCTCTCTTATTTTACCAACGAACAGGTTGCCCGTCTCGGCGCCACGCACGCCGGTTTCCCTCCACTTTCAATTGCGCCCGCTGCCGTCGGGAACATCTGGTTTACCCGCGAAGGGCGCGGGAGGCCGATTCCCACGCGATGCGAAGGGCGGCGCGGTCGGCGGTCTGATAACGGACGGGGAGGAAACGGCGGTCGGAACAGGCGAGAACAGCGGCGAGTTCCTGGAGCGCGAGCAGGTTTTCATCGAGCGGGTCGATGAAATCGTCCACGGCTGTCTTGAGGTCTTCGAGTTCGGGAGCGTCGTCGCGACCGGCAAGGACGGCGCGCTCGTGGGCGCGCACGAGGATGGCCTCGACATCGCTGCCCGTCAGCGGACGGTCGCCGGGGTGTTCGCGAATGTATTCAACAAGGGAGGACGCCAGCGCGAGCTTGCGGCTGTTCGCGATGACGGTGAAGAGTTCGACCACCTCGTCGGGCGTTTGCGCGGGAAAGAGCGGCACACAGAGACCGAAACGGCCCTGGCGCTTGAGATCGATGGCCATGAGGTCGGGGCGCGAGGTCATGGCAATCCACAATTCGCGGCCGCGCAGCGACGAGTCGCCAAGGTGCGCGGCAAAGGCCGCAAAAACGCGGCTGGAAACGCCGCTGTCGCCATCGGCGCTGCGATTGCCAAAAACGGCGTCAGCCTCGTCCACTACGACGATGACAGGGCCAAGGGCACGGATGGTGAGAAGGATGCGGGCTTGCTGGCGTTCGGTCTCGCCCACCCACCTGGAACGGAACTGGCCGAGTTCGAGAACGGGCAGGCCGCATTCGCTCGCAAAGCAGTCGATGAGGAAGGACTTGCCCACGCCGACACGGCCGGGGACGAGCACGCCGCGTTCGAGGACGTGGTGTTTGCCTTCGCGGATGAGCCAGGCGAGTTCGCGAAGGCGGGCCTTGGCCGCGACGTGAGTGGCAACGTCATCGAGCGAGCGGCCGGGGCGCGGATCCTTGAACCGGACAAGGTCGCCGCAGTATTCCTCAATGAGACGGCGTTTCCCGACGCTGATCCGGGTGGCCGTAATGAACTCTCCATTACGCAGGATGGCGGCAAGGAGTTGTTCGATGCGGAGCAGCGGAAGTCCGGAGGTGCGGCGGGCGAGATCGTCAATGGAAAGGTCGCTGTGGGCGGCAAGCGCGGCGCCGGAGGAAGAGAAAGAGGAAGGGGGGGAGGGGGGGGGAGGGGGGGGGGGCGGTGGGGGCGAGGGCGCAAGCGCATCGAGCCAGCCGGAGGAAAGAAACGCGGCGCGCTCTTCCAGTGTCGGAAGTTCGATGCGGACGCGGGCGACGTGAGGGTTTTGCAAAAAATCGTCGTGGAGTTCGGAGAGCGTCTCCGTGACGAGCATGATGCCGATATCGCCGCGATGAAATTCGAGGGAGGCCGCCCAATTCAGGAGGGTGACGAGCGCGATGCGTTCGTCGAGTGTGGTGTGGGTGTCGGCGGAAGCGGGGACGAGTTTTTCGGCGAAATGGATGACGAGGGTGACACCGCGTTCAGGTCCGGTTTCCTCGGCCATGCGGAGGAAAAAACGGTGGAGGACGGGGAGAAGTTTCACGAGGTCGCGAGGCGGGCCGGCGCGGTGGTGGCTGGTGTGCTCGACTTCGTCGTAGAGTTGCAGCCACTCGAAGAACTTCGTCTGCATGGCGGCGGTGGCGAAGGTGGGGCCGGCGGCGAGATCGTAGTGGAGCAACTGGCCGCGCGCGGGGAAGAGGCGCTGTGCGAGGTAGCCGCCGAGCGGCGCGTATCGGGCGGCGGATGACGGTCCGGTCGCGAGCGCGACGGGGAAGATGTCGTGGATGTTGCCGTGAAGCAGGAAGAGACTGTGCGCGCCGCTGTTCCAGAGGCGCGCAAGCTCGGCGGCCCAGGCCGGCAGCGGCGCACGGAGAGTGCTCGTGGTGCTCGTCGCGGCGATGGCGGTCGTCGCGGTGGTCGTGGCGTTGGCGGCGGTGGTCGTGGCGGACATTGGCGAAG
>JAISAX010000569.1 GCA_031266495.1 Opitutaceae bacterium | reverse complement strand
GCGCGCAGGCAGCCGGGCAGGGTCCAGTCGGGGCCGGCGGCGGTGATTGTGCCGATGCTCATGACTTCTTCGCCGATGACGAGTAGCAGGGTGTCGTTTTCCTGGGCAGCGGCGCTTTGCTCCGTGAGCCTGTCCTGGTCGATGTTGTCCGGATCGATCGTCACTCGCACCGTCGCGTCCGCGTCGTTGCCGGGCAGGGCGGCGGAGAGGGTGGCGCGGATGGCCCATCCTCGTTGCGAGTCGCCGATCGGGTCGTAGCTTGCACCTGTGGCGCTGTCCCACACGTCGAAGGCCATCACGTCCAGGCTGGTCATGGCCGGCATGTCTTCATAATAGGATCGCGGCCGCATGGCGAGGAAGGCGACGGCAATGCCGGACAGCGAGTTTTCCGCGTTGGCTAGCAATCCTTCGGGCAGTTCGTACACGCGGGCTTTCGTAATGGGGTAAGGGATACGGTCCCCCGGCTGCGGGCGCGGCTCCACTGTCACCGGGGGGAGAGCGGCGAAGAGGCCGTGTTCGGCTTCGAACTTGATCGTGGGGGGGCCGGTGCGCGGGTCCGTCCGTTGCGTGATGCGCACTACGCGGTCGAGGCCGAAGGGGGAGTAGGTGAAGCGCACGATGTCACCCGGTTTCAGGGGGTCGCCGTTTCCGTCCGTGGATCGCCGCAATTCGACGTTTCCCGTAAAGGTGCCTTCGGCGGCGACTGCGGCGGCGCGGGCGGCGTAGTCGGCGGCTTGCGAGCCGTCGATGATGCCGGGCATGTCCACGCGCTTCGGTTCGTGCGCGCGGCGGGCCTGCACGCTGTCCGATGCGCTGGCGTTGGTGGACCGTGTTTTCAGCCTGTCATCGACGTCCCGATACGATACCTGGATTTCGTTGATCGTCCGCGAGGGCGCGGTCGAGGTGGTGGTCGGTTTGCCTTCGTAATCGTGCTCGGTGAGCAGGGCGGCCAGGCCCGGGACTTGTCCGTTGTGCGGGAACATGCCGGGGCGCAAGATGCCGTTGTCGATGCGGATGTAGCCGTCGAAATACGCGAGGTAATCCTTGATGACTTCGCGGATTTTGCGCGTGCGGTCGAGGTAGGGGGAGTGCAGGCCGGCCTTGGCGGTGACGGCGGTGGATAGCGTCTGCCATTCTTCCGCGGCGAAGTGCCGGGCGGGGAGGCCGGCGCCGAAGGTTTCGTTGGTGAGCAGTTCCATGGCGCCGGCGATGATGGATTCGCCTTGCCTGGCGGCTTTGTCCCGCGTGGCCTGGTCGTTGGCCGCGATCATGGGGGGGAAGTCGCCGGTCGCCGGGCGCGGGGCGCGGTGCACCCGGATGCGGGTGTTGGGGACGGTGGTCGAGTCCAGCCCGAAGTAGTATCTTTTCGCTACAACCAGCACTTGTCGGCGATAGGCCGGATGCGCCAGCGCGGGGTTGGTCGCGCCGAGCGCGGCGAGCATGATGTCGTCCACCGGCTGGTCCGGCCGGCCCCAGTAAACATAAAATGTGCCGAGGTCGGTCTCGATCGTGGCTCGCCAGTAGTTGCGGTGCCCTTGCGTGTCGTTGCGCGTTTCGTTCCCTTCCCAGATTACCTTGTCGCCGCTCTCGATCAGCGTCACCCGGTCGATCAGGCCGAGGCACGCGATGCCCGCCACGTCGCCATAATAGTTGATGCCCACCGTCACTTTTTTTTTGGAGACTTTTTTCCGTTCCTTGACCGTGACCAGGTTGTAAACCTCGGGGACGATCCAGGTGAGGGGGAAGATGCCCTGGCCGCTGCACCAGGGCACGGGCACGGCTTGCTCATTGCTGGACAGGTTGCTGTTGTCCAGCCCGCCGATTTTGGGCGCTGCGCTGGCCGTGTTGTTTCCGCCGCCGAAGCTCATTGCCCGCCTCCCGCGTCGACCGGTGTATCCGCTTCAAAGATACGCAAGAGGTAGAGGATGCGTTCCTGGAACTTGCGGTCGCTGGCGCCGTGGATGAGGACGCCGCGGCCGGCCACGGCGTGGGCGATGTGGCCGTCGCGCAGGGCGATGGCGAGGTGGTGATCGACGCGGCCGCTGCGCAGCCCGTAGAGGTCGCCCGGGAGGATGCGCCCGTGTGGCGGGACCATCGCCACGCGGCCCGCCAGTTGCGGGCAGTCGAGGATCCAGCGCAGCAACATCGTTTCCGTGCTGTGCCGGGCATGGTCGATCGCGTAGCCGGCGGGCAGTGTGGCGCGTTGCATGGCGCCTGCGGCTACCATGAGTTCGTGGGCGAGGTGCACGCAGTCCACGCCGCCTTGCGGGCCGCGGGTGGCGTTGTGTGGCATGAACGGGGTGCCCGCCCAGGCGTCGGCGGCGGCCTCAAGCGTTTCCTGTCGTTCTTTTCTGCAAAAATATGGAGTCATGATATTCCGGATACTATTTTTTCCCGCCCTCGCTGCTGGTGGAGCGCTGGGGGACGGAGAGGTTTTTGTAGCTCATGTGGGGGTGGCCGAGGAAGTTGTCGTAGTTGCCATAGCGATTGCAGAGTGCCGGCGTGCCGGCGCAGGTGGGAGCCAGGGTGCATGTGGCGCCGGTGATGGGGCTGCGGAGGACGCGTTTGAGGGTGAGTTTTTGCCGGTTGCCGGTTGTCGGCGCGCTGCGCACGATCATCCGGAGCTGGAGGGTGGCCCCCGCCCCGGTCCGTATCCAGCCGCCTGCGAAGAAATCCGTATCGAGGGTCTTGCCGGTGGGGTTGTTCGTGATGGTGACTGTGAGTTCGGCGGTGGCGGCGGTGTAGCTGTAGATAGTGGCGGACGCGGTCCAGTTGGCGAGGGAGAGGCCACAGGCGGCGTCGCAAAACTCATTGGCGCAGGACGGGGAAAACGACACCGAAGGGACTTTCAGGTCGAGGCGTCCGCCGAAGATGCTGGTGGTGGCCGTCATTTTGCGGCCTTGCTGTTTCACGTCATCGATCTCGCCGGAATAGAGGAGGCGGGCGGCGGCGGGCGCGTCGGGCGTGCCTTCGCGGATTTCGACGAGCAGGGGCACGTCGATTTCGCGTCCGATGACGAGCAGGAGGGGGTGGCCTTCGGCCAGTGCCGCCGTGATTTTCACCGGATTGTCATCGAGCATGTATCCTCGCGAGATTTTGTCGTGCTCGATTTTTGACGGGTAGTAAGGGACGGACGGCTGTCCTTCCTGTTCCACTACATCGAGGGGGCGCTCGAAATCCGTGTAGCGCCACTCCACGGGTTCTCCGGGCGCGTCGAGCGTGAA
>JAISAX010000541.1 GCA_031266495.1 Opitutaceae bacterium | reverse complement strand
AAACGCCCGCCAATCTCGCTGAGCCCTCCCAACTGCCCCGTCGCCGCTGACAGCTGGCCCGCCGCCCTCCGCGAACGACTGCCACACAAATAATGCGAAAAACCCGGCAAATATAATGTCTTGATCTTCAAACCGTTATGATTAAACAAAAGAAAAATCATTTCACGCTGATTATCAATAAATTACGAAAATACGCTCCCTCCTTGCCTCCCTCCCTGCTTCATCGACAATCCCCCTTCTCTAAGCGCCATTCCGGTTTGTCCCTATCGGATTGGCCTCGTCGTGCCTCTGAAAATTAACATTCTTCGGCCCGACCCCCTCGGTATTTGCCTAGAGCCCGACCAAAAATAGTCTGATCAATTTTGACACAGAGACCACAGAGCTCCGACTACCGAGGTCACAGAGTGGCAAAGCCGCAACCAGAGCAGACGAACCAACCGCGAATGGACGCGAATGAACGCGTACCGGGCGAAGCGAACCGCCACTCCGGGGCCTGTCCATTTTTTGAGATGCATTCGTATGGATTTAAAAGATCATTTTTGGTTTTTAAATCGGAGAGAATGGCTTAAAATGATCGAATGTTATCACTAAAAGTGGAGTCCGATCTTTTGCGGGAAATTCCGGAAATTCTCCGGGAGCGGCGCCTTGCTCTTGGGTGGCGGCAGACTGATCTGGCCGGGCGGAGCGGCGTCGCTATTGCTACCCTGCGCCGCTTTGAGCGCTCGGGACAAATCACCTTTCAGGGTCTGGCCAGGTTACTCGTCAGCCTTGGAATGGCGGACAGATTTCTTGAGGCGTTGAAAAAGGACCCGTCCCGGATCGCCAGTCTCGATGCTTTCCTGAAAGAAGGTTTTGCCAAAAACCGGCGCCGGGCGCGACGGGTAATGATCGATCGTTAACACCCTGACACCATGTCGCCAAAGGAACCCACTCTTCTGCAATTGCGCTTTCTCGGCAAACCGATGGCCACCCTCGCGTGGCGCGCGGACTTGCCGGCGTTCGCGCTGGAATGCGACCAGTCGTTTCTTGAGTGCGGTCACGATCTGTCACCGCTTCATTTGCCGCTGGAACTGCTCGCGCGCGGTCCGCAAGTTTTTCGTCCGGGCGACACTCCTTTTACCGGAGGTTTGCCCGGCCTGATTGCCGATTCGCTCCCCGATGCCTGGGGCGAACGCATGTTGCGTATCGAGTTGCCCGGACTGCAAACGGTGATCGGCAAACTGGCCGCCATCGGACAGCGCGGACCGGGAGCCATCACCTTTGAACCTGTGCTGGGCAACGGTGGCGACACCCTCAACCCAACCACGACTTCTCTGGCTGCGCTCGCGGACAAAGCGGACGAGTTGCGAACATCGGCTGTGCCACTCGATACCGGGAAGGTAAACACGGTGCTCGCACGCGGTGGCAGCACCCTGGGCGGAGCGTTTCCCAAAATCTCCGCGCACCTGCCTCTGCACCTGTCGCTTGCCGGAGATACGCTGGATCTCCGGAAAATCCTTGTCGGTGGACAGCCGCCCGCCGGCCACTGCCCCTGCATTCTGAAATTTGCCCGCTCGTCGGACGAAGCCGAGGGTGCCGTGGAGTTTGCCTGGTCGCAGATGGCTCGCGCTGCGGGCATTCGCGTCCCGCGTGCAACACTGGTTACGGATCGGGAACGACGCCATTTTGCGTGCGCGCGGTTCGACCGCCATGCTCGCCCTGACGGCACCTGGGGACGACGTCACGTCCACACGTTGAGCGGCATGCTGCACAAACGGGCTTCAGACGGGGCCATCGACTACGAGGAGTTCATTCGCCTCACGCGCAACCTTTGCGGAGTCACCGGGGCGGCCGAATGCTTCCGTCGGGCGGTCTTCAATCTGCTGGCTGTCAATCGTGACGACCACGGGCGCAATCACGCGTTCCTCTACGACGAAACCACACGCACCTGGATGCTCGCACCTGCTTACGACCTGAATCCCAACGTCGCCAACGTGCTCATCGGTCTGACCTGGCTGGGGCATCAGGAAATCCCCCGGAGTTTCGATGCTCTCGTCCGGCTGGCCGCACTTGGCGGACTCGACACACGCCAGGCCAGAGAGATTTACCAGCAGGTGGAAGATGCCACGCTCGGCGGTTGGGAAACCGCGGCGCGCCATGCGGACGTCCCCGCTGCCGTTTTCGCTTACTGGAAGAAGGAAATGGAGACGCAGACGAGGGCGTTGCGTGATGATGTGCGCCGGACTGGACGACCAACACTACCCAAGCGGAAGCATTAATTGCGACTTGGCCCCAAGACACGCGAACCAGAGATCCCTGTATCCTTTCCTGCATCCCCTCCTCAAAATTTCCCCTTTTCACGCGACGCCAGTCCATCTTGCGCACAATGAATTCAACAGGCCCGACGCTCTTGTCCATTATTCCCGAAATCACCCGCTTGCCACACTCCTGCCGTTCCATCTAAAACAAACATTAGTGGAACAGGCAACCGACACGGAACAATCCGCCGCCGACTCTTCGAAGGAAAATATCCCTGCGATAGTGGAATCGCATCGCGTATTTCACCATCTTTCCGCTCCCAAGTCCTCCTCCTACCGCGCCATCCTGCGCGTATTTTCAACCGCCAAGGAACGCTTCGAAATCGCCCTCCGGGCTTCTGACGTGGTGGCATCGCTGTCCACACCGCCCCCCGATCAGATCGATGAAGCCGAGGCCATCGATTGTCTTACCTATCTTTGCGCCTGTGGCAATCTCACCGCCACGCGGGACATTGTCTCGGCTCGCACGCTGGAAGAATACCTGCATCCAAAATTTCTTTACCAACTCACCACAGCCGGCGACATGGCCGAGCGAGCGCTTGCCTTTTTTGAAGATGGCCTGCAACGCCCCGGCGAACTCTCCGCCTCCGCACTCCGCGACATCGCCGACACCCTCGACGAACTCCTCCGCCTCCTCGCCGCACCCGAACTCGACGAATCCAAGGCCGCGCGCGCCCTTGGCGACCTCGCCTCCCGCTTCGACACCCTCGTCGCCCGCGCCCAGATGTTTGTCGGTGCGCTCCAGCGCGAACTCGACCGCCCCGCCACGGAAGAATCCGCCTTCCTCGCGCTCAAGGAAGAACTCCTCAACTACCTCGAACGCTTTGTCCGCGAACTCGCCCAAGCCACATGGCGCATCAGCCAATCGCTCCGCACTCTCGACGACGCCGACGTCGAGCCGCTCCTGCAAGCCGCCACCCAAGCCGAACTCACCGACATCCTCGCCCCCACTGCCGCCCTCCACACTCGCACTCTCGAGCGATGGCGCACACGCTGGGCGGGCCTGCGCAGTTGGTTCATCGGTGCCGACGGGCACCCTGCCCAGGCCGAAAACCTCCGGGCCCGCGCCATTGCCATCATCCAGGACCTCCTTGCCCGCGTTCGTCGCATGCACGACCAGCGTGCCAATCGCGCCGACCGATCCACCGATTTTCTCGCCCTTGCCCGCTGGTTCGCCACCGCCCCGACCAATGACGATCTCCATTCCCTCTGGCGCACCGCCTTTACCCTCACCTCCTGCCGCCACCTTCGCGTCAACGCCACCACGCTCGAAGCTTGGGGAGCGATCGACGACTCGGCGCGCCCACCATGGGAGGACTGCCCGCCCTACATCATCACCATCGCCCAGTGGCAGCGCGGCCGCTCCGCCCCCCGAGGCACCCCACCCGGCATCATTGACCGGACAGCCGCCCGCGCCGCCCTTCGCGCGCGTGCCGAAGCCGAAAACCGCGCCCTGCGCATCACCCGCACCACTCTCGCCGCCCGCACGCCATGCTCACTCGGTCAGCTTCCCGAACTCGACGAATCCGGTTTCGATGTCCTCCTCGACGCCATTGGCGAGGCCTTTGCCAACATCCCGCCCCACGGCTTTACCGGCGAGGCAACCACGGCCGACGGCGGCCTCAACGTCAGTATCCGATTACCGGAAACGCGGTCCGCCCTCGCCACCCTCCGCACCACCGAAGGCATTCTCCGTGGACCGGACCTCACCATCACGCTCCGTCTCACCGACGACCATCCCGCCCCATGACCACTCTTCCCGTCCCGCCACAACCGTCCCCCTCCGCCGAGACCACCGAAATCGCCCGGCTCACCAACGAGGAACGCCAGTCCTCCCTCCGCGCCCTCCTCCGCCGCCCCCTGCTCCTGGCCGACCATCCTGGCCACCGGGCTGATTTTGCCAAAGTGCGTCGTCACGCCGACCCCCTCCGCACCTGGTTTGCCCGTCACACCGGCTGGAGCCTTGACGTCACCGCCGAATGCGCCCGCCTCTATAAAACCCCCGCTCGTGTTGACGATCCCACGCACCCGGCGCTCACACCCTCCCCTCGAGATCCGGTCCCATTCACCCGCACCCGCTACATCATTTTCTGCCTCGCTCTCTCCATCCTCATTCGCGGCGAATCCCAGACCACGCTCGGCCAGCTCGCCACCGCCATCACCGCCGCGTGGAAGGACGATCCCGCCTTTTCCCCCCTCCCGTTCGACCTTGATTCCGCCGACTCGCGCCGCGACCTCATCGCCGCCCTCCGCCTCCTCATGGAGCTATGTGCACTTACCCAAGTTGATGGCGACGAACAACGCTTCCTCCATGACCGCACCCAGGAAGTCCTCTACGACGTTCATCACTCCATCCTCTATCGCCTCCTTGCCGCCCGCCGCCCCCCGGCCACCATCAACGAACCCGACTGGGCCGGACGACTCACCGCCCTCGCCGCCGAACCCGCCATCGACGAGGAAGAGCAACGCAACCAACGTATCCGGCATCACATCACACGCAGGCTTCTCGATGATCCCGTCCTCTACCCCGAAACGGACCTCGCACCCGACGCCCGCGAATATTTCCTCAAACAACGCCCGCACATTCTCCAGGCATTGACCGACGCCACCGACTTCGAACCCGAGGACCGTCGCGACGGCATTGCACTGGCCGACAAGTTTGGTGACTGCACCGACATTGCCCTCCCCGAAGAAGGCACCGACGGCCACGCCACTCTTCTTGCCGCCGAACACCTCGGACGCCTCCGCCTTGCCGCCCCCGGTGACATCGTGCCCTTTGCCATCATCGAAAGCTTTCTCGCCGAACAAGCCCGGGCCAACCTCACCTTCTGGCGCAAGGACGCCACCGCGCCCGGCTCCGGGCACCAACTCGCCCGCACCGTCATCAACCGCCTGGCCAGCCTCGACCTTGTGCGCCTCCTCCCCGCCGGCCTCATCGTCATGCCCGCCATCCACCGCTACCGCCACGAACTCCGTCCTGCCAAAACCACCATCTCATCCCCAACTTCCATCACAGGCACCCTGCTCCCGACCGCCACCGTCTGACCCCCGCACCATGCAACTTCCCTCGCCCACTATCCACCGATTCCAACCCCTGCGCAGCGGACTCATCAATCTCTTCAAATACCAGGATCAGGAATTCTGGTATGATCACGGACGCCTCCTCATTCGGGGCAATAACGGCACCGGCAAATCCCGTGTCCTTGCGCTTCAACTACCCTTTCTCCTCGACGGCGAAATTTCCCCCCGCCGCGTCGAACCCGATGGCGACCCCGCCCGCCAGATCGCCTGGCACCTGCTCATGGACGAACACGACCAACGCACCGGTTACACCTGGATCGAGTTCGGGCGCATCGACGAAAATGGCACCCCGCAATTCGTCACCCTTGGTTGCGGCATGCGCGCCATCCGCGGAGGCGACAACCAGCCCACCCGCTGGTTTTTCATCACCGACCGGCGCATCGGCCCCGACTTCTCGCTCCTTCACAAAAACCATCCCCTCACAGCCGAGTCCCTTGCCGAGATCATCGGCGACGACTGCCTCTACAAAGTCGCCCGCGACTACCGCGCCGCCATCGACCGCCGCCTCTTCGGCATCGGCCCCGACCGCTACGCCGCCCTCATCGAACTCCTCATCCGCCTCCGCGCTCCCCAACTCTCCAAAAAAATCGAGGCAGACAAACTCTACGCCGCCCTCTCCGACGCACTCCCCCCCCTCTCCTCCGACATCGTTGAAAAAGTCGCAACCGCCTTCAAAGACCTCGACGAACTCCGCGACCAGCACAAAAAACTCAACACCCTCTCCAACGAACTCTCCCGGTTTCAATCCGGTTACCAAACCTACCTGCAAGCCGCCCTTCTTCGCCGAGCCGCCACCCTCCGCTCCTGCCACTCCGACTACGAACACGCCCAGCGTAATGTCGCCGAAATCGAACGAAATCTCCAGCAAGCCAAACTCGACGAAACCACCGCCAGGGACGCCATCACGCCCGCCAATGAGAAATACACCATCGCCGACGCACACTTCGAAGCCCTCCTTAAAAGCCCCCGGGCTCAGGACGCCCAAACCCTCGATTACGCCAAACGCACCGCGACCAACGCCGAGTCACACTCCGAAAACGCCGGCATCCAGGCAACCGCGGCCGCCCGCCGCATCGAGAAACTCGATACAGAAATCGAAGAGCACGACACCCGCCACGCGCACCACACCCAAAACCTCGCCACCGCCGCCCGCGAAGCCACCCGCTTGGCCACCCCGGCGGGCTTTGCAACCAATCACGCCCGGCTCATCCCCGACACCACCTGGCCCACGGAACCCGCTCAAATTTCCAAACTAAAACTCGCTCACGAAAAAGCCTCCGCCGAACACCTCCGCCGCCTCGACCAACTCGACGCCCGCCGCGCCCGGCTTGACGCCGCCCAAGCCGCTCTCACCATCGCGCAAACCGAGGAAAACCGCCTCGCCGCCGCCATCGAAACCCACGGCGAAACCATCACCACCCACGACACCACCGCCCGCACCGCCGTCCGCCAACTCGCCGACAACTACACCACCTGGCGCAACGCCCTCCGCTGGCTCGCCCCTCCCCCCTGGTCCCAACTCTCCCCCTCCATCGACGACTGGCTCGAAACCGCCGACAACACTCACCGCCTCCTGGCCAAAACCATTGCCACCGCCGCCCAAGCCGAAGCCACCGCCCACGCCCGCGCCGAAAACGGCCTCCAAAACCGCCAGCGCACACTCGCCGACGAACGCGAACTCCTCACCACCGAACTCAAACTCCTCTCCGCCGGCCCCCCCCATCCCCCCCCCCGCC
>JAISAX010000523.1 GCA_031266495.1 Opitutaceae bacterium | reverse complement strand
AACACACAACGAAACGCAACCACGCCCCGTGGCGGCTTCACCCTCGTCGAGTTGCTGGCCGTGATCACCATCATCGGTATTCTGGCTGCCATCCTGATTCCCGTGGCAGGCAAGGTCCGCACCTCGGCCAGAAGGACGGAAGCGGCCTCCAACGTCCGGCAATTGATAACCGGGTTACTGCTTTATGCCTCCGACCACAAACAGATGCTTCCGACTGCAATACCACAAAAGGAGGTTTCGCGTCTGCAAACTTTATATGATGACGGTTACATTCGGGACACCAGGGTTTTTATCAACCCGTTCAACGCCGCCGGAGGCAGGCGTGGCCTGGGACAAAATGTTTTTGGCGGAAACCGGGACTGCTATTTTTCCGCGAACCATCTCATTTACACGGCATGGGTGGCGGGACCGAAATTTGCCAACACCTACACCCGTGTTGGCGAAGGGACGGAAATCCCGGTCGTGTGGGACCAGCGGGCGGACAATGAAGCCAGCGCAAGCAACCAGATGAAAACGGCGGACGGACGATTTGGCGGCTATTTTGGATACATTGACGGAGCCGTAAAACTGATCGGAAAACCAGACCCGGTGGTGCGAGGACAATAAGCCCGCGAAGAAGACCTTTTTTTTTGTCTCGGCACTGATGGCCGGTTTCCGGGTTTCGACGGCCAACCATTTTTAGGGACCGCACACAAATAACCTGTTCAATTTTGACACAGAGTTTCTGGAGCGGAAGAGCCGCAACCAAAGCAGAAGAGGAGCCCACGAAACACACGAAATAAAACGAAAAAAAAGGCAGAAATCCGATGGTTTTTCTTCCGTGTCATTTCGTGTGTTTCGTGGGCTCCTGAACAGGTTATTTGGGCGCGGTTCCTTACTTCGGTAAAATGGTTTTTCGGGAGTGGCGGGATTTGCTGTAATGCCGGTCGATGTCGCGTTTGCGTGGAGCGGTGGTGCGCGTCGATGCGGCGCAGCACCTGCCGTGCGTGGCGTGGCCGGCAACCAGAGCGACGCCACCGGTTTCATCCGACTCAACGGCCTGCGCCTGCGCGCCCGCAACCTCGCCCAGGGCGGCCCGAAGGTCTGACGTGGCACGGGCATCCTTGCCCGTGAGCGTTTGCCTCACCGCGCCACTCGACCTTCGGCATTCAGACCTTCGACCTTTGACTGTGCTCCCGCCGCCCAGAATCGCAGGGGCGGTAGGCCCCCGTTGCGGTAGCCCGGCAGCGGCGTCTCCGCGTTGTAGCGGGCGAGCCACTGCGCCAACTCCCCCCCGCAAATGGCAAACCTCCGCCTCCGTCGCACGAAATCGCGATTTCCCGCAAATGTGTCACAGGATTTTTGCGAAAGGCGTTGATTTCCAATTTCAGTATTTGAAATCACACGAGGGCTCCGGAGCAGCGGGGGCGGCTACTCCGGCTTCCCGGGCGCCAGTTCGGTGACGGTCCACCAGGGGCCGCGGGCCCGGCCAAAGAGGGCCGTCCAGTACCAGGCGGAGACATCCGTCCATGCCTGGCCGTCGGCGCCGGTGATGCGTTCGTAAACGAGCAGGCGCTGGCCGGAGCCGGAGCGGCGGGCCTCGGTGGCACTCCAGATGGAGCCGTCGGGTTTTTGGAGAATCGGCCGCGGCGAGGTTTCGTAGCCGAGCGCGCGCAGGCAATAGGCCGCCGGGTGCAGGCGGCGGGTGGGCCGGCCCAGCCAGCGCACGATCCGGGTGTGGCCGGCGTCGTCGGTGAATACCGCGGTCTTGCCGGGAAAATCCCTGGCGAAACGGGCTTCGCGTTCGCCGAAGGTTTTTTGTACCCAGTCGGCCGATACGGGTCCGGCTTCCCAGCCGGGGAAGGCGGCGGCGGCGGACTGCGCCCGGGCGGCGCGGGCGTTTTCAGCCATGCGGGCGGACCAGGCGGGCGCGGTGCCGGCAGCAAGCGCGGCAAGGGCGACGGTGGCGGCGAGGCAGCGAGGCGGCGGCAGGTGTCGGGACTGCCGGCGCCGGCGCGGGGGCTGCGCCGGAGCGGCGGCGCGCCCGGGCGGCATCTTCAGGGCGAGGCGTCCGACGGCGGCGAGGATGATCGTCGCCGCCACCGCGAACAGTCCGAGGCCCGCGCCGTCGTGTATCCACGCGGGTGCGGGCCACTGGCCGCTTTCGGTAAAAAACAGCACCGTGGCGCGCAGGATGTTGGCGACAAAAACGGATGTCGCCGCCACTTGGGCGAGGGCGAAGGTACGGCGGGCGTCGAGTTCGTGCCAGCAGGCGAGCCCGGCGGCGCAGAACAGGCCTGTCCACAGCATGTGGATACCGCTGCACGGCGCATCGACAATCACGCGTTCGCCCGCCCACGAGAGCGTGGTGCCGCTGGCGGTGGCCGTGGCGCCGAGGAGCCGGATGAGCGGCACGCACAGCCAGGTCGTCACCACGCGCAGCGGATAACCGAGGTAAAATTGCAGGGTCGCCACCACGGGCAGGGACAGCACGAGCAGCGACCAGAGCGGGATCGCGGAGCGTGGAGGCGGGAGCAGGGGCGAGCGGGCAGGGGAAGCGGAGGATGGGGAAAGGGTCAGGGCAAGGGATGGAACGAGGGATGGGGCCGGGGCGAGCACGAGAGCGACAAGCGACACAAACAGGAGGGCTCGCGCGAGCGGCGGCATCCAGGGCCAGGCAAGGGCGTAAACGAAGAGGCTGGCGGCGAGCCCGAGGGCGCGGCGCGGCGCGAGCGGTTGCCGCAGCGAGCGCCACGGGGCGAACAGCAGGGCGGCGGCGAGCGCGGCGAGTCCCCACGGTTCGTCGGAGCCGTCGCCGAGCCGGAGCGCGTACCAGCGCAGCACGGGCCAGCCGGCGGCAAGCAGGGCAAGAAGCGCGGCGAGCCGGTTCATTGGTAATCGTGTCGGCACCGCCGTGAATCGAGCCCACTCCGGAAATAGCAGGAGAGCCGGTGTCTGTTCCAGTAAACTTCCTCCGCGATTTTCATGGGAAAATGGATACACAGCATTGCAGCCGCAGGGATGCTGAAGAGGGCCGGACCGCTCACGCTATCAATGCCATGTTTGTCTTCGCTCTGAAACCACCCGACCCTGTGCACGTAAAAATGGATCATCCGGAGACCGCCATAAGAGAAAACATAAACAGCGATCAGGATCAGGATGCGAAATTTGCAGCTTCGTTTTTTCATGATGCGTCGATCCGTCTCCATGGGCAGGCGGGGGGGGGGGGGGAATTGCCGTCAACGTGCAGTGTGGCTCTGTTTCCGGCGCCATGCGGCCGCGCCGAGCACCAGCGCGGCCACGCCCATCAGCATCCAGGTGGCGGGCTCGGGCGAGGTGGGGATGTCGCCACCGACGGCGGAGTTTTCCACGCCGCGAGGAAGCGGGAGCGGTTGCCTGACCTGTTCGGGCGTAGTGGCCGAATCACGACGGACGACGTGGTCCACGGCAACAAACGACGTGTATCTGGTGAGCAGCCTGTAAGTGAGGCCGAGGCGGGTGATTTCGGCGATGCGCTCCTCGCGGTCGGCGGCGCCGGCCTCCACGTCGTCGCCGAGTTGCGCGATGCGGTGGCGCGCCCACAGGCGCGACAGCCCGTCGGCACGCGGGAGCGGAACCGTGGCGCCGGGAGACAGCACGGCGGTGAAGCGGCGGGAGCCGGAGCCGTTCGCATTCCCGTCCTCCCCCTGCCTCTCCTTTCTTCCCTCCCCCCCTTCGGCCGCGTCTTCGCCAGCGAGGCCGGTGAGCGTGATCTTGCCGGTGCGCGGGCCGCGCCATTTGCCGAAGAGGATGACCGGGCGCTCGGCAAACACATCGGGCAGCGTGGCGGGCTCCACGTCGTACACATCAAAACCGTCGAACGAGACGTTGATGTTCGTGAGCACAGGCGAGGCGATGGTCTTGCCGAGACGGGCGGCGACCGCTTCGGCCTCGGCGGGATCGGTGACGATGAAGGGTTCGCCCTGGCCGGCGCGGGCGAGGCCTTCGATGAGGTGGCGGTTGACGCTGCTGCCGATGCCGAAGGCAAAGACGTTGGCGCCGTGCTCGCCGCCGAGGTGTTTTCTTACCAGTTCGAACGCCTCGTGTTCGACGGTCACGTAACCGTCGGTGATGATGGCGATGGTGCGCGAGGTGGCTTCGGGTCGGGGGAGCGAAAAGGCGTGTTGCAGCGCGGGGAGGAGTTCGGTGCCGTCGTAGCCGTACTGTTTGTCCACGAGTGCTTCGGCGGCGCGGATGTTGGCGGACGTGGCAGGCACGGGAGCGTCGGCGAGCGAGGTGCTGTGGCCGGAAAACAGCACGATGTTGAAGGTGTCTTGCGGTCGCATCGTGGGGAAGAGGCCGCGCAGGAGGGTTTTTGTCGTCCGGAGCGGGAAGCCGCGCATGGAGCCGGAGACATCAATGATGAAGAGGTAGTCGCGCGGCGGCAGGCTGGCCGCGACGGGACGGGTCGGCGGCTGGATCATGGCGAGGAACCAGTTTTCGCCGACGGTTCCGCCGGTGCCGGGGGTGCCGGGGGTGCCTTCGGCGATGAGGAGGCCGGTTTTGAGGGCTTCGCCGGCGAGGCGGTAGCGGAGGATGAAATCGCGGTTGCCGGCGTCGGCGCGCGCGGCGGGGTCGAGCGCGATGCGGGCGGTGGATGGGTTGTCGTAAGTGATTTTTGTGCGGTGGCTGCGGCAGACGGCTTCCTGGACGGGCACGCCGGCGGCGAGCGTGACGGCAATATCGAAGGTGCTTGCCGGATTGCCGTCGGCGGCGATGCCGGCATCGGGATCGGCGGCGGTGACGCGGCCGCCGTCCGCGGGTTTCGGGAGGTACGGGTTGGCGGCCCACCGGTCTTCGGGGGCAAGGCCGGTGGCGGATGAGCCCGGGTAGCGCGGACCGACGACGCCGGGATAGACGAACGCATAGACGCCGTCCTCGGGCGAGAGCAGCTCGGTGTAGCGGAGTTCGACGGTGATCTCGTCGCCGGGCAGGATGTTGGCGACGTTCATCTGGAAAACATTGGGGCGGTGCTGTTCGAGGAGGGAGGCGGTTTTGCCTTCGGATCGCGCGGTTTCGTAGATCTGGCGCGCCTGCTTGCGCTCCCGGATTTCGGCCTCGAGGCGGCGGTCGCCGAGCGTCATCGTGAGGCCGTGGACGGCGGCTCGCGTGGAGCCGGGGAAAACGTAGATGGCTTCGAGGGGCGTCGTGCCGGTGTTGGTGTAAACCTGGGTCACGCGCACGTCGGCGATGACGCCGGCCACGGTCGCATCGACGCGGGTGGAGCGCAGGGGCAGCGCCTCGACGCCGGTCCGCACGCCAAGCACCCGGAAGTAGGGCGAGAGGGTTTTACTGTCGGAGTCGGAGTCGGGGCCGCCTGCGGACGCCCCGATGGCGGGGCGCGGGAGGAGCGGGAAGAGCGGGAGGAGGAGGACCAGCAGCGGCAGGAGTTGCCGGAGACGCAGGAAATGCGGGAACGGCGGGAACGGCAGAGGTGACAGGATCGGGAGGTGTTTCATGGGCGCGGATTGTCGCGCAGGTCCGTGAAACCTGTGTGAAGCGGACGTGAAAAGAGGATGAAATCGGCGACGGCTCTTTTGCTCTTCCTGTTTCCGGGTGGCGGGCGTTTGCTGGGCGGTTTCCATTCATGTCCGCGCCTGCATCCGCACCCGCCCGTTTCCCTCATGCCCGTCTGCTCACGGGTTTTTGTTATGGAGCGATGATGAGTCTCTCCATCGGCATCAACCTGCTGCCGGTCTTCCTCACCACGCTCGGACGGCTTTACGGCGGCGAGGCGGGGCTCACTCAGGAGCAACTGGGCCGGCTCGGCGCGTGCGCGTTTGGCGGGCTGGTTTCCGGTATCGTCATCACGGGGCCGCTGGCGGACCGGTGGGGCGCGAAGCTTTTTGCACAACTGGGCAACGCGCTCATCGCGGCGAGTCTGCTCGGCATGGCGTTCGCGCCCGGTTACTCGTCGCTGGGCACGGGGTTTTTCTTTCTCGGATTCGGGTCGGGCTTGCTGGACATGGTGCTCAGCCCGGTGGTGGCGGCGATCAACCCGCACCGGCGCGCGGTGGCGATGAACTGGCTGCACTCGTTTTACTGCGTGGGCGCGGCCGTCACGATCCTGATCGGCACGGTGGCGTTGCGCGCGGGGTTCGGCTGGCGCGGGGCGTGCCTGGTGTTGCTGCCCATGCCGGTCGTGCTGATGGGCGCGTTCGCGATGTTGCGTTTCCCCGCAATGACCACGGATGGCGCGGCGCGCACGCCGATGACAGTGTTGGCGCGGCGGCGCTGGTTCGTGGCGGCGATGGTCGCGATCTTCCTGGGCGGAGCCACGGAGTTGGGTCTCGCGCAGTGGCTGCCGGCCTACGCGGAGACCACGCTCGGGTTTTCGGCGACGACAGGGAGCCTTGCGTTGTTATTGTTTTCCGTGGCGATGGCGCTGGGGCGCATGGCCGTGGGCGTGGCGGGAGGCGTGGCGGGGGGCGCGGGGGGGGGGAGGTGGAATCCGTTTGTCATCATGGCGTGGGGCTGCGCGTCAACGGCGGTGTTGTTTGTGCTCGGCTGCTTTTTCCCGGTCGGGTGGGTGGCGCTGGCGTGTTGCGTGCTCGCGGGTTTCACCGGGAGTTGCCTGTGGCCGACAACGCTGGCGGTGACGGCGGACCGTTATCCGGACGGTGGCGCGAGCATGTTTGGCGCGCTGGCGGCGCTGGGCAATGCGGGCGGCATCCTCATGCCGTGGGTCGTCGGGTGGGTGGCCGACCGGAGCGACTTGCGCTGGGGCATCGCGGTGTCGGTGATCGCGCCGGTGCTGATGCTGCCGCTGCTGAAGGGCATGCGGCATGCGCCGGCGGAGCGGTGATGGCAGAGTCAGGCCGCGGCGGCGGCGCGCAGTTCCTCGGCGGTGGTCATGCGCTTCGGGATGACGACCTTGAGCAGGTCGCCTTCGATCCCGGCGCGCAGGGCGTCGTAATCGAGCCCGTAGCCGAGGCGCAGGTGGAGTTCGTAATCGTGCTCCGCGCCCTCGAGGTGGGCGGCGCGCCAGTTGACGCGCACGAGATGGCGCTTGCGCGCGGTGAGGATGAGGTCGGGGCCGCGCACCTTGAACTCGACGCCGAGCGGTTCCACGTTGGGCAGGAAAATCGAGAGGGCGATGGCGTCCGCCTGCTCGGTGCAGTCGTAGTGCGGCTTGCGGTGGTCGGCGGGGGCGACAACCGGGCTGCTGCGGGGACGACGGGCGGCGGGCTTCAGCGGATGGATGATCGTGTTCATGGGAAAAGCGGTTTCGGTTTCGATATAAAGGTGAAGGGTGATGGTCGGAGGTGCCGGAAAGATGGCGGACGGGTGACGAACGGGTGAAATGACAGGGCGGAAACGCTCCTCGCGGGCCTTTGTTTGCGGCCCCCTGGTCTGACAGTCCTTGCGAGCGTTATCCGGCGTTGCGGAAAAAACTCAGAGCGGTGTCAGACCCGGGCGGCGACCGTGCCTGTTCCAGGATTTGGAAGAGTGTTGAACACGACACTTCACGGCGCAGCCACGGGCGACAGCCTTCGTAATCGAAGTGCCGACGCGGGCGATGATGCGGTGAGGCTGGGTGGTCGTGAACATTTCCGGAACGGCGGCTGAACATGCACAACGCAGGCTCCGTGCCAAGTTCGATGTCGGAAAAGTTTTGTCGCGCAGGCGGCGATCGGGCAGGCTGCGCGGCATGTCCCGCCTTGCCGACTCCTCAACGACCCTTGCCGAGATCAAGACCCGCGTGCTCGCTTTCGCCCGCGAACGCGAGTGGGAGCAGTTTCACGCGCCGAAAAACCTGAGCATGGCGCTGGCGGCGGAGGCGGGCGAGTTGATGGAGCATTTTTTGTGGGAGTCTTCGGATGCCTCGCGCACGGTGGCCACCGATCCGGCAAGGCGCGCCAGGATCGAGGAGGAGCTGGCGGATGTGGTGATCTACGCGCTGGAGTTCGCCAACGTCACCGGCATCGACGTGGCCGCCGCCATCGAGACGAAGATGGAGCGCAACGCCCGAAAATATCCGGTAGAGAAGGCCCGGGGGCGGTCGGCGAAATACACGGAGCTGTGAGCCGCCCGGCTCCCCGGCTCACGAGCCGCAGCCGCAACCGGGGCCGCAGCAGTGACCGCCGTTGACGACGGCGTTTTCGCAGTTGCCACCGAAGCAGCCGCCGTCGCCGGACGGGGAGTCGCCGTCCGAGACGCCGTAAAAACCGAAGCCGCCGGTGATGACGCGCCGCACGGGCTCGCCGGTGCGCGGATGGCGGGTGAGCGGTTTGTCCTTCATCGACTGGCTTGCTTCGAAGCACACGGGTTTCTGCCCGGATTTTTGCGGGATGGTTTCGTAGATATAGGTGGCCATGGCGGAGCGTGAAGGTGCGACTGTGATCGCCTGACGGGCGGAGAGGCAAGACGGCAGGCACGGGGTCACCGTCGTTGGAGTGGTGCGGGCGGTACGCCCGCCTTGGAGTGCGGCAGTCCTCTGCCGCTTTCCCCAAGGCATCGACGTTTCCAAAAGCGCCAAAAACAAAAGCGGCACAGGAGTGCCGCACGCCAAGGCGGCTGACGCCGCCCGCTCAGTCGCGATTGCGATTGCCGCGAGGTCGTCGCAACGCCACCGCATACACCAGCAACGTCAGCCCGGCCAACGCCGCATACGCGGCGGGCTCGGGCACGGCGGGGGCGGTAAATGTCGTGAATCGCGTCCAGGTGCCGTCCACCTGGCCCGTCATGGCGAGCAGCGTGGCGGCGTTGTCGCTGGTGAGGGTGTCCCAGCCATCGCTGGTCCGCACTCGCACGGTGGTGCCGTCCAGGAGCGCGGCCACGCCTTCGAGGTCAATGTCGAGGTCGGCGTCTTCGAATTCCAGGAAATTGCCGACGTCCAGATACAGGGTGCCAACGTCGAGGTTTTCGAGGGCGTCGGTGGTGATGCGCAGGGTGTTGCCGGTGGCTCCGTCCGCGCCCACGTACACGGTGGTGGCCGTGAGCGTGCCTTCGATGATGAGGGTGTTGTTATAGGCTCCGGCGGTCTGGCCGATGTACACGGCCTTGCCGTCGGCGGTGACGGTGGCGGTGTCGCCCGCCGTGAGGGTCACGGTGTTGTTGGCGGTTTTCTCGCCGATGATCCAGTCGGTCTGCGAGACGAAGCTGAGGCCGTCGGTCGCCAGGGCGGCGCCGTCGCCGGCGTCCAGCGTGGTGAAGGCGCGGATGTCGCCCGCCCAGGCTTTGCCGGACGCTACGCCGTTCACCGTGGCGAGATTTGCCCCGATGACGAAGCGGTCGCCGTCCAGGCTCACCGATGCGCCAAAGGAGTCGCTCGCCGCGCCGTCGGAGGCGAGCAGCTTCACCGTCTCGTAGGTGATGTTCCTGTTCTCGTCGCCGAGTTCTTCGCGGCCCGTGCGGTTGCCCTCCACCGTGTCCAGGCTCTGGTAGTAGTAGGCCGCGCCGCTCTTGCTTATCCCGTTGGCGGCATTGTTGGATGCCCCGACGAGCGCGTTGGCTCCCGACAGGGCCACCTTGCGGCCAAAGTAGTCGTTCTCCGCGCCGTCGCTGGCAAGCAGCTTCGCGGTCTCGGTCACGATCACCGCCGGGCCACCCTGCGGGTTCACTGCGTCCAGCCCTTGGTAGTAGTAGGCTGAGCCGCTGTCTGGCCCATTGTCGTCATCCCAGTCTGCCCCGACGAGCGCGTTGCCGCCCGACAGGCTTACCGATCTGCCGAAGTAGTCGCCCTCCTGGCCGTCGGAGGCGACCAGCTTCGCGGTCTCGGTCTCCTGACCGGTTTTCCCGGTCAGCCCTTGGTAGTAATAAGCTGCGCCTCTGCCGTTCTCTCCGTTGTAGTCATGGGCGTGAGCGGAGAGGAGCGCGTTGTCTTCCCACAGGCTCACCGATTGGCCGAGCTGGTCGTTATACACGCCGTCGGAGGCTACCAGCTTTACGGTCTCGTTCGTGGCGTTCATGGTGCCGAGCGTTTCAAGGCCCGTGCTGTTGCCCGTCACCTTGTCCAGGTTCTGGTAGTAGTAGGCCGCGCCGCTCTTGCTTATCCCGTTGGCGGCATTGTTGGATGCCCCGACGAGCGCGTTGTCTCCCGACAGGCCCACCATATTATAGCCGAAGTAGTCTCCTTCCGCGCCGTCGCTGGCAAGCAGCTTCACGGTCTGGTAGGTGGCGGTCATGTCGCCGAGCGCGGTAAGGCCCGTGAGGTTCCCGCTCACCGTGTTCAGCGCGTGGTAGTAGTAGGCCGAGCCGCTGTCGGGTCCATGGTCGCCGTCGGTGTAAGCCCCGACGAGCGCGTTGTCTCCCGACAGGCTCACCGATGTGCCGAGGCGGTCATACGCCGCGCCGTCGGAGGCGAGCAGTTTCACGGTCTGGGGCACCGTGCCGTGCTTCCCGTCCCCGTCCAGCCCTTGGTAATAGTAGGCCGCTCCGCGGACCTGCTTGTCATCGTCGTCATCGCCGTAAGCCCCGACAAGCGCTCCCGGGCCGGACGCGCTCACCACTACGCCGAAGTAGTCACTCTCCGCGCCGTCGGTGGGAAAAAGGGTGCTGGCGCGGGCGAGCGGCGATAGAGGATTGGCCAGCGTGGCGGCGGCGACAATCGCGAACGCGAAGGCGAACGGCGTCTGCCGGAGCAGGGGCGCGTGGTTGGGTTCCAGGTCTGGTTTTGGTTTTGGTGATGTCTTCATTGGTCTGATGGAAATGGGAGGCGGGAGGATGATTTGAGATTTTGAATTTCAGATTCGAGATGCCGGAATGCGAGGAACGGAGGGGGGGGGGGGCAGGAGGGGCGGGAGGGTCAGGGTTTTTTGGTGTGGGCGGTGGCGGTGACGTCCACTTCGAGCGGCACGGGGATCGTGATTTCGGCTTCGCCGGGGCCGGAGGCGGGGACGGCAGGGGCGGGGGCGTTGCCTTCGTCGCCTGCGTCGGGGGCGGCGTCGGGGTGTTGATCGTCGGGGGCGTGGCGTTTGCCGTGGCGGGCGGCGGCGTGGGCGTAGTAGTCGATGCGGGCGTTGAGCGCGGTGATAAAGGTGTCGATCACCGCGGCGGCGGGGGCATCGGGCGCGGTTAGCCCGGCTTCCGCTACTGGAGGCATGTAGCGCCGCAAGTCGTTGATCCATCGTGCAACCTCCGCCGAAGGTCGG
>JAISAX010000068.1 GCA_031266495.1 Opitutaceae bacterium | reverse complement strand
TCCACCACCTGCGCGACCATGGCGTCCCTCTGGCCCAGGTCGAAGTCCGCACCGACCTGGGCTCCGAGTTCGACGGTGACACCGTCCACTACCGCCCTGACGGCTTTCACCGCTCCATCACCGCCCCGGGGGCACTCCATCGCTTCAACCCTCCCGCTCGCCCCAACGCCAATGCCGACGTCGAATCCAGCCACTCCACCATCGAACCCGAGTTCTTCGACATCGAACACTTCCCCGACACTGCCTCCTTCATCGCCTCCGCATCCACCTACCCGCACTTCTTCAACTTCGCCCGCAAAAACCGCTCCCGTTCCAACCTCGCTCCGGCCGATCTCCTCGCCATGCGCTCTCCTCTCCTTCATCCACGCATCCTCCTTCTCCCTCCCGTCTTCCTTGACTCTCTCTTGGGTCAAGATCTGTCTGCTCCTCCCACCCCGTCGCACCACATACAACCTACACTCCCATGACGAAGCCCAAACTGACGCCCATGCAGCAACAGTACTTCGAGGTCAAAAACAGCCTCGAACCCGGCACCCTCCTCTTTTTCCGGCTCGGCGACTTTTACGAACTCTTTTACGACGACGCCCTTGAAGTCTCGCGCCTCCTCGGCCTCACCGTCGCCCGGCGCAACGACTACCCCATGGCCGGCGTCCCCTACCACGCGGCGGACACCTACCTTGCAAAACTCCTGGCCCAAGGCAAAAAAGTAGCCATTTGCGACCAGGACGGCCCGGTAAAACCCGGCAAACTCGTCCGTCGGCAACTCACCCGCATCCTCACCCCCGGCACCACCATCGAGACCAACCAGCTCGACGCCACCCGCAACCGCTACCTCTGCGCCCTCCACCTCACCGGCAAGACCGGCCTCGCCGCCGCCTGGCTCGACCTCTCCACCGGCGAATTCCGGCTCGCTCACGACGCCACCCCCGCCAACCTCCTCCCCGTCCTCGCCGCCATCGACCCCGCCGAAGTCGTCGTCCCCGAAGGCGACCCCGAACGCTGGAAAAACGCCCCCCACGACCACACCGCCGCCCACGCCCTCCACGCCTTCCTCACCGGCCGCGCCCTCACCGAACGCCCCGCCTTCCTCTTCGAAACCCCCGCCGGCGCCCGCGCCGTTACGGAAGCCCTCGGCGTGCTCAACCTGCAAGGCTACGGCCTCGCCGACGACCACCCCGCCCTCGGCCCCGCCGGAGCCCTCGTCCAGTACGCGACCGACAGCCTCTGCGCCCGCCCCGAAAACCTCCGCACCCTCCAGGAATACCGCTCCGCCGGCACCCTCCTCATCGACCCCGCCACCCTCCGCAACCTCGAAATCTTCCAATCCACCCGCGGCACCCGCGACGGCTCCCTCCTGGCCGCCATCAACCGCACCGCCACCGCCCCCGGCGCCCGCCTCCTCGAACGCTGGCTCGCCACCCCCCCCCTCTCGCCCGACGAAATCCGCCGCCGCTCCGCCCACGTCGGCACCCTCCTCGCCGCCCCCGCCCAACTCGCCCAACTCCGCGACCACCTCACCGGCGTGCGCGACATCCCCCGCATCCTCGGCCGCCTCCAGAACCGCCTCCGCAACCCCCGCGAACTCGGCGCCATCCGCGACACCCTCGCGCAACTCCCCGCCATCAACGCCGCCCTCGCCCGCGTCGCCGGCCCCGATTCCCCGCTCGTCACCGACTACGCCCCGCGCATCTCCGAAAACCCCGCCCTCCGCGAACACCTCGCCCGCGCCCTCCCCGACGAACTCCCCGGCGACATCGCCGACGGCGGCTGCATCCGCTCCGGCCACGACCCCGAACTCGACCGCCTCCGCTCCCTCACCACCGACAACCGCACCTGGCTCTCCGACCTCGAACGCGCCGAGCAGGAGCGCACCGGCATCAGGAGCCTGAAGGTAAAATTCACCAACAATTTCGGCTACTACATCGAGATCACCAAGGCCAACCTCCACCTCGTCCCCGACAATTACATCCGCCGCCAGACGACCGTGAACGGCGAGCGCTACATCACCGAGGAACTCCGCGCCAAGGAAAAGGAAATCTTCCACGCCGACGAAAACGCCCTCGCCCGCGAACGCGAACTCTTCGCCACCCTCGTCGCCGCCATCCTCGACGAATCCATCGCCCTCGCCCGCGCCGCCGAAGCCCTCGCCGAACTCGACGTCCTCGCCGGCTGGGCCACCCTCGCCCGCGACCAGGACTACGTCTGCCCCGCCATCGACGACAGCGACGTCCTCGACATTGCCGAAGGCCGCCACCCCGTCGTCGAGCAGATGCTCAAAAACCCCGCCGCCGCCTCCGCCCGCGGCGCGCAAAGCTTCGTGCCCAACGACACGCAACTCTCCTCCTCCGACGCCCAGCTCGCCCTCATCACCGGCCCCAACATGGCCGGCAAATCGACCTACATCCGGCAAGTCGCGCTCATCACCCTGCTCGCGCAAATCGGCTGCTGGGTGCCGGCGAAACGCTGCCGCATCGGCCTCGTTGACCGCATCTTCTCCCGCGTCGGCGCCAGCGACGACCTCGCCCGCGGCAACTCCACCTTCATGGTCGAGATGAACGAGACGGCCAACATCCTCAACAACGCCACCGACCGCTCGCTGATCATCCTCGACGAGATCGGCCGCGGCACCTCGACCTACGACGGCCTCAGCATCGCCTGGGCCGTGGTCGAGCACCTCCACCGCGACCCCGAGCGCGGCCCGCGCACCCTCTTCGCCACCCACTACCAGGAACTCACCCAACTCGAAAAGCACCTGTCACGCCTCCGCAACTACTCGGTCGCCGTGAAGGAGTGGAACGACGAGATCGTCTTCGTGCGCCGCGTCATCCCCGGCGCCGCCGACCGCAGCTACGGCATCCAGGTCGCCCGCCTCGCCGGCCTGCCCGCGCCCGTCATCGACCGGGCAAAAACCATCCTTGCCCGCCTTGAAGGCGACGACACGCAAACCCGGGTCGAGTTGCCCGCCGTCCAGCCCAAAGCCCGCCCGCGAAAAAAAATCACCGTCCAGGACGACGCCGATTCCCCGCAACTCGCGCTCTTCTGAGGAAGCGACGGAAGAGGGGACGATATTGGCCATTGGCGCGGGAGCGCCGGGGACCGCCGGCATGTTACCGGCGGTCCCGGGCGCTCCCGCGCCAACGGCCTTCACCT
>JAISAX010000507.1 GCA_031266495.1 Opitutaceae bacterium | reverse complement strand
GCCCCCCCCCCCCCCGCCCCCGACTGTTTGCGCGGCGCCGTCCTGGCGACGGCGGGCGCCAGCGCGGGGATGGACCCCTTTTCGGACGCCGGGGCGGACATCAGCGCACGATGGACCGTGTAACCGATGGAACCAACCAGAGCGCCCAGCACCAGAAACACCGGCTTCGGGAAACCCGGGATAAGCGCCATGACGACGCACAAACCCGCGCCGATAAGGAGCGCCTTGGGCTGCGCCAGCATCTGCCCCCCGATCTCGCCCCCGAGAGGCTGGTTCTCCCCCCCCCCCCCCACCCGGGTCACGATGATGCCCGCGGTGATGGAAATCAGCAACGCGGGGATCTGCGACACCAGACCATCGCCGATCGTCAGGATCGTGTACGTCTTGACCGCCTTCTCGATAGGAAACCCCTTTTGCAGAACGCCGATGGTGATACCCGCAACGATGTTGATGGCCGTGATAATGAGGCTGGCAATGGCATCGCCCTTCACGAACTTCATGGCCCCATCCATCGCCCCGTAGAGCTGGTTTTCGCGCTCCAGGTTACCGCGGCGGGTTTTTGCGGCGTCGTGATCGATGAGACCCGCGCGCAAGTCGGCATCAATGGCCATCTGCTTGCCCGGCATGGCATCGAGCGTGAAACGCGCCCCCACCTCCGCCACGCGCTCGGACCCCTTGGTAATGACAATGAACTGGACAATCGTAATAATCAGAAAAATGACCGCACCGACGATAAAGTTACCCCCCACCGTGAAGTTGCCGAACGTGTAAATGATCTCGCCGGCGTGGGCATTGATAAGGATGAGCCGGGTGGTTGTGATATTGAGAGCGAGCCGGAACAGCGTCGTGAACAACAACAACGTGGGGAAAGTGGAGAAAGCGAGGATGCCCGGGATGTAGAGAGACATCATGAGGAGCACTGCGGACAGCGAGAGATTGAGGGCGAGCAGGACATCGAGCGCCCAGGGAGGGATGCGGATGATCATCAGGCCGATGACGGCGACGATCAGCATGGCGAGCAGGATATCGGTATAGCGCGTGCCGCGCAGGATGGCGGACTGGAATCTGGACAAGAGCGGGTTCATGCGTCCGGTGAGTGTGAGTGAGAGAGAGAGAGTGTGTGTGCGAGAGAGAGCGTGAGTGAGTGGGTGAGAGAGAGTGTGTGTGTTATGTGCGGAAGGCTTCGCGGAGAGCCTGGCGGGCCTCGTCTTCGCGACCCAGGCGCCAGAGGGAACGGGATTTGAGGAGAAAGGCGGGTTCCCTGTCCGGCCCCCGGGGGGAGGAGCCGAAGGCGGCGTCGCATTCGGCGAGAGCCGTCGCGGCATCCCCGGCGAGAAGGCAGCCGAAGGCGAAGCAACGGGCGACGCGGAGATCCTCCGGCCAGAGGGACTTCAGCACGCGCAGCAACACGAGAGCCTGCTCCTGCTTCGCGTTTTGCATGTAAACGTAAGCGAGGGTGAGCAGGAATTCCTTGTGGATGTCGTTCATGGACGAGGGCACGGCGGGAGGCGGGCGGGATTTGTTTCTAGCGCGGTGCTGCGCGCCAAAGCAAGACCGTGGAGAGCGGGAGAGAACGGGAGGGGTGGATTGACAACGGAACGTTCCGGTGACGGACTGCCCATCCGCCCCTGCACTGCCAGGCAGGAGCAATATTTGCCATGTCCATGACACCGCTCGAAGAAATCCGCCACTCGTCCGCGCACATCCTTGCGACGGCCATCCTCCGCCTCTTCCCCGAGGCCCAACTCGACATCGGCCCGCCGACCGACAGCGGTTTTTATTATGACATCGACCTCGAACACAAACTCACGCTCGACGACCTCGCCCGCATCGAGGCCGAAATGAAACACATCATCGACGAAAACCAGCCCTTCCGACGCACCGAAGTCAGCCGCGAGGAAGCCGTCGAAATCATCAAAAAAACCGGCCAGGAACGCTACAAACCCGGACGCCTCGCCGACATCCCCGCAGGCGAAGCCATCTCGTTTTACCAGAACGGCGAATTCATCGACCTGTGCGCCGGCACCCACGTCCGCTACACCAAACAAGTCAAAGCGGTAAAACTCCTCTCCATCGCCGGCGCCTATCATCGCGGCGACGAGAAAAACAAACAACTCCAGCGCATCTACGGCACCGCCTTCGCCAGCAAGGACGAACTCGCGCAATACCTCGAACGCCAGGAACAGGCCAAACACCGCGACCACCGCAAACTCGGCCGCGACCTCAAACTCTTCCACATCGACGAAGACGTCGGCCAGGGCCTCATCCTCTGGACGCCCGCCGGCTCCGTCGTACGCCAGGAACTACAAAACTTCATTGGCGAGGAACTCCGCAAGCAAGGCTACGCGCAAGTCTTCACCCCGCACATCGGCAAACTCGCGCTCTACAAAACCTCCGGCCACTTCCCCTACTACAAGGACGCGCAATTCCCCGCCATCATCGAACCCGACCAACTCGCGCGGATCAGCGACGCCGGTTGTAGTTGTGCGGAAATGACCGCGCGCCTCGAAGCCATCTCCCCCGCCCTCGCCGCGCAGCTCAACGAACGCGTCGGCACCACCCTGATCGGCGCCGACCGCATCAAAGACCCGACCGAATTGCTCGACGGCTTCCTCCTGAAGCCGATGAACTGCCCGCACCACATAAAAATCTTCGCCTCGCAACCGCACTCCTACCGCGACCTCCCCGTGCGCCTCGCCGAATTCGGCACCGTCTATCGCTGGGAACAATCCGGCGAACTCAACGGCATGACCCGCGTCCGCGGTTTCACGCAAGACGACGCCCACCTCTTCTGCACCGAAGAGCAGATCGCGCAGGAAATCCAGGGCTGCCTCACCCTCGTCAAGACCGTGCTCACCACGCTCGGCATGGCCGACTACCGCGTGCGAGTCGGCCTGCGCGACCCCGACTCGACAAAATACACCGGCGCCGCCGAAAACTGGGACAAAGCCGAAGCCGCCTGCCGCACCGCCGCGCAGACCCTCGGCGTCCCCTTCACCGAGGAGCCCGGCGAAGCCGCCTTCTACGGACCCAAAATCGACTTCGTCATCAAGGACGTGATCGGACGCGAATGGCAACTCGGCACCGTACAAGTGGACTACAACCTCCCCGTCCGCTTCGACCTCAGCTACATCGGTCCGGACAACCAGGCGCACCGCCCCGTGATGATACACCGGGCGCCCTTCGGTTCGATGGAACGTTTTTGCGGCGTGCTCATCGAGCACTTCGCTGGCGACTTCCCCGTGTGGCTCGCGCCCGAACAAGCGCGCATCCTCCCGATCTCGGACAAAGTCGCGGAGTATTCACAAAACCTCTACACCGGACTCCGCGAAGCCGGCGTGCGCGTCACCCTTGACAACGACAGCGACAAGATCGGCGCCAAACTCCGTCGAGCCGAGCTGGCGAAGATCCCGTACATGATAGTGGTGGGGCAGAAGGAAGCCGAAGCCGGAGCGATCAGCGTGCGCAGCCGTGCGAAAGGCGACGAAGGCGCCACCCCATTTGCCGACTGGAAGCCGCGCCTCCTTGAGGAAATCCGCACCCGCGCCCTGCCGGTGAAGGCCGAAAAAAAAGCCTGACCGCCACCGTCGGGCGGGAAGTGGCGCGGGCGTCCCGCCCGCAATGTGGCACGGGCATCCAGCCCGTGGACGGCGAAGCCGCCATTCCGGAGTGGCGCGGGCGTCCCGCCCGCAACCGTTGCCTCACCGTTCCGGCGTGGCACGGGCTTCCAGCCCGTGAGCGTTGCCTCACCGGTCCGGCGTGGCGCGGGCGTCCCGCCCGTGAGCGTTGCCTCACCGTTCCGGCGTGGCGCGGGCGTCCCGCCCGTGAACGTTGCCTCACCGCTCCGGTGTGGCGCGGGCGTCCAGCCCGCTTCCAATGAAGAATGGAGAATGGGCCGTGATGGCGTCAGACTACCGTCCTGGGCAAGCGGGCGGGCACGACCGTGAGGCCGGCTTTGCGGGCGACGGCGCGCTGACGCTCGTCGAACGACGCAAACTCGAGGCTACCGATCACGAGCGCGGCGGCAACATGCAGCAGGTCGAGGCTGCGGCATTTCGTCGCCACGGCATGCGCCTTCGACAATTCTTCGGCGCGACGGAAAACTGCCGGCAGATCATAGGCGGGACGCTCGTAGCGCCCCTCGTCGATATCGTCCTGAAAGTCGGCCAGCGCGGCGGTCATGTTTGCGGCGGAGAGTTCGCCGCGACTATGTTTCAGGCGGATGGCGTTGCGGATTTCGAGTTCCTGGAAATGCGTGAGCGGCAGCGGTGATGATGTCCGCAGAACAAGGGCGACCGCTTCGGGTGAAGTCGTTTCCTTGACGCAGGTTTTGACCAGAATCCCCGTATCGACGTAGGTGCCGGTTTGCATGGTGTTCAGTATTCTCCACGACCTTCATCGACGATCTCTGAAAGCGGTTTTCCGGGAGGGGGCCCATCCGGGAATCGTCTGTCAAGCCGGGCCATGAGGTCCGGCCACTCCACTTTTTTCTTTTTGCGGGCGGCGGGTTTGAGCGTGGCGAAGGATTGCCCGCGACGGGTGATCGTGACGGACTCGCCGCCCTCGATCCATTGGGAGACTCGGGTAAAATGGTTACGCAGATCGGCGACGGTGGCGGTTCTCATATGAGAGACGATCTATCACCAGCGCCGCGTCGTCAAGCGAGGCTGGCGGGTCCCTTTCTACAACCATTCGCCGAATTTTTTGATGTAAACGCGTTTCAGGATCTGCATCAGCGCACAATAGCCGAAAAGCGTCGCGGCCAGGAACAGCCAGTAGCCGGGCGGCAGGGCTTCGAGGTCCACGGCGCGGCCGGGCGCAGTGAACGGCAACAGGCAGCCGGTCGCCATCACCAGGCCGGTGAGAAGAAGCACCGGACGCGCGGCCGTCGCCTGCACGAAGGGGATCTTTTCGGTGCGGATCAGGTGCACGATCAGGGTCTGCGTAAACAGCCCGGCGACAAACCAGCCGGATTGAAAGAGGTGTTCTTTTTCCGGCGTGTTGGCGCCGAAAACAAACCACAGGCCGAAAAGGATCAGGATGTCGAAAATGGAGCTGACCGGACCGATTCGCACCATGAAGCGCGTGATGCCGGCGGCGGACCATTTGCGCGGGCGCTTCGTCCAGGAGTCATCCACCGTGTCCCAGGGGATGGAGAGTTGCGAGAGGTCGCAGAGGAGGTTCTGGATGAGGAGGTGGATCGCCATCATCGGCAGGAAGGGCAGGAATGTGCTGGCCACGAGCACGCTGATGGCGTTGCCGAAGTTGGCGCTCGTGGTCATCTTGAGGTATTTTGTGATGTTGCCGGACACGCGGCGGCCTTCGACCGCCGCGTTCGAGCACGAGCAGGTTTTTTTCGAGGAGGATGATGTCGGCGGCTTCGCGGGCGGCGGCGCCTTCGACGGATATGCCGACGTCGGCTTCGCGCAGGGCGGGCGCGTCGTTGATGCCGTCACCCATGAAGCCGACGGTGTGGCCGGCTTTCTTGAGCGTGGTGACGACGCGGGCTTTCTGCGCGGGTTCGAGTTTGGCGAAAAGCGTGGTGCGGGCGGCGGCGGCGCGCAGGGCGTCGTCGTCGAGCGTGTCGATGTCGGCGCCGGTGAGAGGCTGGTTGGCGTCGAGGCCGACTTCGCGGCAGATGCGGCGGGCCACGCGAAGGCTGTCGCCGGTGAGGATCTTGACCGCAATGCCGTGGTCCTGAAGGAGCCGGAGGGCGGGGGCGGCGGTCTCCCTGGGCGGATCGAGAAAGGCGATGTAACCGGAGAGGATGAGGCCGGTTTCGTCGGCGGCGGTGAAGGTGCGGGGGAGGGT
>JAISAX010000464.1 GCA_031266495.1 Opitutaceae bacterium | reverse complement strand
GTCTGCACCCCGCCACTCCGGTTTCGCGTTACTTCAGGGTGTAATTAAAAGTGAGATCCGGGATGGCGCGCCTCCCCCCCCCCCCCCGCTCCCGGAGGCTGGAATAAGGAAACAACGGGTTGCGGGCGAAGTCCGATGCCGCCAATTTTGGCCGGATGGGACTCGGTTACGCCATGCTGACACTCAAAAATCCTCGCCAACCCGAAATTACTCCCGTCCGGACGGAGGCACTGGTGGATACCGGATCCGTTTACCTGATTATCCCGGAGCATGTGCGCCTCCAGCTCGCGCTGGAAGAGCAGGGCCGCAAGGAAATCACGCTCGCCGACGGTTCGCGGAGGATAGTGCCCTATGTCGGCCCGGTGGAGGCGCGTTTCAAAAACCGGGTGGCTTATACCGGGGCCATCGTGACGGGCGACGAAGTGCTGCTCGGCGCCATTCCGATGGAAGACATGGACCTTGTGATTTTGCCGCACGAACGCCGGGTGGACATCAATCCGCAAAACCCGAACTTTGCCGCTGCCAGGGCCAAATAACCGCCTGCGGGATGATGCCATCCGGGGCGCCGGCTGTCCCTGGCACGACACTACCGCGCCCGTTCCACTGTGGTCGTGAGGGAAAATTTCGTGACCGGATCGCGGCTGCGGCTGATGGCGGTGACGTGTTCGGAAATCGTGCGGGCGCGCAGCGTGGCGTCGGGCGCGGATTCGACGCGGGTAGCCAGGGCGGCGTCCGTTTCCCATGTCAGGCGCACCGCTCCGATGTCGAGGCCGTTCTCGCGCCGGTTGACCGGGGCGTCGGGCGCCTCGCCGGTGTGCCAGCGGAAGAGGACAATGTCGGGTTGCACGAGGGCAACGTCGTCGCGGACGCGCATCCGCTCGCCGTTCCATTCGACGCGGCGTATCCAGCGCGTGACGACATCCGCGGCGTAACAGCGGCTGGCGTCGATCGTGACGTCGCCGCCGTCGGTGTCGAGCCGGTGCACGGTGAGCGGCGCGGTGCGATGCGCGTCGTCGAGGATCTGGCCGGCGCGGACCAGCCAGGCCGCGGTCATCCGCTCCAGGGCGGGATCGCCGACTTGCAGGACGTTGTGGCCGGGCACGCCGCGAAAACGGATGCCGAAGCCGGGCGTGGCGTAGTTGAGCGCGCCGGCTTCGATGAGGAGCGGTTTTTGTCCGATGATGAAGTTGACATGGCCGCGGTCCTGGTGGTCATGGGCGTCGGTTTTGTCGCCGCCGCGTATCCAGATTCCGGTGGCGTAGGTATCGTCCCAAGAACTACGCCAAACGACGCGCGGGGCGACGGGCCAGGCGGCGTGAAGCGGCGGGGGCCGCGCAAGGGTGGCGGGGAAGGCGGCGGCGAGGAGGGCGTCGGCCTCGTCGCCTTCGAGTCCGTAGGTGTCGCGAACCCAGAGGGCATGAGGGTTGCCGGTGGCGGCAATGAGCTGGGCGTAGATGTTGCCGAAGATTTTGAGCTGGCCGCGCGCGCCGTTGAGGGTGTCGAAGGCGTTGACGAGGAAGCCGCCGGGCTGGATGTGATGGGCGAACCAGGTGCCGGCGTTGGCGAGGAAGGGATGGCGGAGGGCGCGGGTGTCGCCGGCGCGGGCCATGGCGCGAGCGGAGGAGAGAAGTCCGCGGAGGGTGATGGCGGCGTAGGTGAGGCCTTCGCGGAATTCGCCGCCTGGCCCTTGCGCGTCGAGGGACATGGCGAGGAGGCGGACGCCGAGTTCGTACGTTTCGCGAAGGGCCGAGGGTGCGTCGTCGCGGAGAGCGCCGCGGTGGAGCGTGGCGAGGACGAGGCCTTCGACGGGGAGCACCCACTGGTTGCTGTGGGCGGCGTTGTTTTTGAAAAACCAGGAGCGGCGGGTGTTGTGGGCGACGAGGATGGCGGCGATTTCGCGGTCGAGGAGCGCGTCGAGCGCGGTGCGCAGGGCGGGGGGGATTTCTTCGGGCGGGAGGATGCCGAGGGCTTCGGTGATGCCCCGGATGTGCCAGCCGGTGCCGAGCCAGACGCCGTCGCCGAGGCTGGCATCCGGACCGCCTCCCCAGCCGGGCCGGAGCAGGGGAGCCCAGGTGGCGAGTTCGGCAAGTTGCCCGAACAGGTGGTCGCGAAGCGCGGGGTCGCGGGTGATCCGGTACGCGGCGGCGAGGCGCGGGAGTTCGATGGACATTTTTCCTCCGGAATCGGTGTCGAACATGGCGAGCGCGAAGGTCTCGCGCTGTTTCGGGGGTTTGTTGGCGACGGTGGCCTTGAGGGGGATTCGCGAGGTCTTGATTTCGTCGATGGTGTGGACGCGGCGGACAACGGGCTGGGCCGCGTCGGCGCGGGCTTTGGCGATCAGGCGTTCGCGCGCTTTGATGATGGCGGGGTTCGTATCGGCCGCGATGCGGTCGAGCAAGGCGCCGGGTGGCTGGAGCGGCAAGGTGGTCAGGTCGGCGGGTTCGCCGCGGGACGGTGGCAGGGTCGTGGCGCAGAGGAGCGCGAAAATGGGAATGGTCCGGCAATACATGGCAACGGGGGGGGGGGGGAGGGGG
>JAISAX010000463.1 GCA_031266495.1 Opitutaceae bacterium | reverse complement strand
CCCCTCCCGCCCCTCCCGCCCACCTGGCAAGAAGTCTTCGGACGCGCCCTCGTCCGTTTCGCGCGCGAGGACAACCGCATCATCGGCATCACCGCAGCGATGCCAGGCGGCACCGGCCTCACGCAACTCGCGAAGGAACTGCCGCGGCAATTCCACGACGTCGGCATCGCCGAAGAGCACGCCGTGATCTTTGCCGGCGGCCTGGCCACCCAAGGCAACCGCCCCGTTGTCGCGATCTACTCCACCTTCCTGCAACGCGGCTACGACCCCATCCTCCACGACATCGCGCTGCAAAACCTGCCCGTCACCTTTTGCATGGACCGCGCCGGCCTCTCGCCCAACGACGGCCCCACGCACCACGGCCTCTACGACATCGCCTGGCTCCGCTGCGTGCCCCACGCCATCATCATGCAACCGAAAGACGAAGACGAACTCGTGGACATGCTCCACACCAGCCTCCACCTCGAAAAAACCCCCGGCTTTATTCGTTACCCCCGAGGCGCCGCCCCCGGCGCCCCGATCAAAAAAACCCCCGCCCCCCTCCCCCTCGGCAAAGCCGAAGTACTACGCCCCGGCACCGACATCATGATCTGGGCGCTCGGCAACATGGTAACCGACGCGCAAACCCTCGCCGACCGGCTCGCCGCCGAAGAAGGCATCTCCACCGGCATCGTCAACGCCCGCTACGTCAAGCCCCTCGACCACGACCTGCTGCACCAGCACGCCACGACCATACCCCTCCTCGTGACGATGGAAGACCACGCCCTCGCCGGCGGCTTCGGCAGCGCCGTGCTGGAGACGCTCGCCGCCTCCCCCGCCCCCGCCGTGGAACGCATCGGCTGGCCCGACTGTTTCATCGGCCACGGCAACGACGTCGCCACCCTGCGCGCCGAACACGGTCTGGATCCGGAGAGCATCTACCGCCGCGTGGTTGCCCGCTGGCGCCACCTGCAGGGGGCAGACGTCGAAAGCCCGGCCAGGTAATCCCGCCCCGCCGGCCCATCCCCTATCTCCCCTGCCTCCCACCTCTCCCATAACTCCCATATTCCTCCGAGCGCCCATGGAAACAGCTCCCGTTACCCGCACCGACACCTGGCAAACCGCCGCCCGCCTGCTCACCCGCTGGCTCGAAGGAAACACCCGGGTCGATCACCTGCTAGCCGGACTCCCCCCCACGCACGGCCCGACAAGCCGGGCACGCTGCCAGCACCTCGTGTACGGCGCGCTCCGCCACCTCGGCCGAATCGAAGCCGCCGTGACACCACACCTTGACCGCATGCCCCGCCTGGAAGTCCAGGCCATCCTGCTGCTCGGCGGCTTCGAACTGATCGAAGGCCCCCGCCCCGGCAACCCCGCCCCCCCCGGCGACCGCGAACACGACGAAGGACATGCGGCCAAAGTCACCCACCACACCGTGGAGAAAACCCGCCAACTCGCCAGTCCGGCCGAAGCGCGGCTCGTCAACGCCCTGATCCGCAAACTCGCCACCACCCTCGCCACCCAACCCCCGCCAGGCCGACACGCCCCCGCGACGACGCTCGGCGACTACTACTCGCACCCCGCCTGGATGGTGGAACGCTGGCTCGCCCGATTCGGGGCCCAGGCCACGCGCGCCCTCCTCGAATGGAACCTGCGCCCCGCGCCCGTTTACGCGCGCTGGAGGAATCCCCGCCCCCCCCCTCCCCCCCCCACCCCCGAAGCCGGGCCCCTGCTCATGCCGACCCCCTGGCCCCAATTTTACGAAGTACACTCCGGCGGCTGGCCCCGCATCGGGGAGATGTTCCGTGCGGGCGACCTGTTTTTGCAGGACCCCGCCACACGCCACGCCGTGGACCTCCTCGCGCCCCACCCCGGCGAAACGATCCTCGACGCCTGCGCCTCGCCCGGCGGCAAAACCCTTCAAATCGCCGACCGGATGCGGAACGGCCGGATCATCTCGGTCGATCTGCCCGGACCACGCCAGGCGCGACTCGAAGAAAACCACACGCACGCCCCCCCCGGCGTGCAAACCGAACGCGTGCCCCTCAACCTGCTGCAAGCCCACGCCCACGCCACCCTTGACAAGCTCGCGCCCGGCGGCTTCGCCGCCGTGCTCATGGACGCCCCCTGCACCAACACCGGCGTGATGCGCCACCGGGTGGACGTGAAATGGCGATTGCGGCCGACCGATTTCGCGAAGCACGCCCGGCAGCAATACGAATTACTCGAAGCCGTCTCGCGCCACCTCGCCCCCGGCGGCCGGCTGGTGTACAGCACCTGCAGCCTGGAGCCGGAGGAAAACGAAGCCGTCGTCGAAACCTTCCTCCAAAAACGCGGCGGACAATTCCATCTCGAAGAGACGCGCCTCCTCCGCCCCTGGATCGACAACCACGACGGCGCCGGCGTCTTCCGCCTGCGCCGGAGCGGAAACGGGTGAATCCCCCCCCCCCTCCAGTGACGCGGGCGTCAAGCAGACCGGACCGGGCCCGCTTATGGAGCCGCAACCGGAACCACGCGCAATGCGACCTCTGACAAATCAAACTGACCGGCCTCCACCTGGAACAAAGTCGGCATAAGTTCGATCGCTTTCGCACCATCCGGGACGTTGAACGTCACCCTCTTTTCGACCCAACCCTCGGTATCCCTGTTAAAAGCCACGGGCCTGGCGCCCTTCACCTTCGGGCCGGTCGGGAAACCGCTCAAAAAATTCGTCATGATTCGCGCATCGAACCACTGACCGGGGACGCGCTTCAGGCCGGTCACACGCGCCCGGCAGCTCAGTTCGACGGCCCTCGCGTCGGCCGGAATCAGGATGACCCGGTACTGCAGCACAGTCTGGCCCGGAGCAGTGGATTCGAGGCGCATGAACCTTTTGCCATCGGCATCGGTTTCCCAGGTGCACTTTCCGGTTTTGATTTTCCCCCAATGGTCGGGCCACGCAGGGTCCCTGGTCGCGGCAGAAAAATCCCCGTTGGGGACAAGATTCCCGCCATCGGCGAGCAAAGCAGCCGGGCTTGTCAGCGCGAACGCGATCAGGGGGGCGATGACGCCCAGGGCCGCCATCGCGATTGAGGAAGGGAGACCGGCCATCCGGCCAGTCGTCCGCGAGGTTTTGGTGTCTTTCATGGTGGATACAAAAATCGTGAAAACCGTCACCGGCTGTTGCGCGCAAGCCGGGCCCGTTTGCCTCGCGAGAGTATTTCATCAGTCGCGGCCGGGGCGGTTTTTCCGCCATCGCCACTTTCCTCGACGAGCAGACCGAAAGATTCCAGTTGTTCGCGCAATTCCCGCCCGATCTTGCCGCGTCCGCCGCAAGTCTCGCGGATCAGCAGCAAAACAGGCTGCAGGCGGGTTGCCTGGCACACCTCGCCCCGGGCGAGGGCGAGGGCGTTTTTCACCAGCCAGTGGCTGATAAAATCGAAATTCTGGCGGATCGTGCTCAAAGGCGGATCGCTATAGACACTGGCCTCGGTGTTGTTGAACCCGATGATGCGGAAATCGCCCGGCGCGCCCAGACCGAGCTTGTGCATGGCCGTCATGAAGCGCAGCGCATGTTCATCGTCGTAGCTGACTATGGCCAACCCGCCATCGGACGCGTAGCCGCGCCAGCTTCCCGCAAGAAGATCCATCGCCGACGATCCCGGTTTTACCAGACCACACAACACCGGCATCCCCTCGCGCGACGCGTGGCACACGTAAGCGCTCACGAAACGCTGGAAAATCACATCCGTCGGGGCATCCGGCCCCAGAAACGCGATGCGCGACTGACCCAGCGACCGATAATAACGGCACAACGCCACCACCACCACCCCCACATCGGAACCAAACAACGACGGAGCCACAAAACTGTTTCGCCCCAATCCCGGAATCGACATCGGCAAGCTGACCGGCAGCGGACTACGTTGCACGAACACGCGCACATCATCCATCCGCTCGTGAGGGAACCACGGAATCACAAGCGCCACGCACCCCTCCTCGCGCAACAACCCGGCCTGGTAAAACGCGTCGTCGCCAAAATCCCGCACCCAACGCGAGCACAAATCGACATTCCCCTCGAGCCCCTCGTGCGCGATTGCCTGCAAAATCCGGTGTGCGTAAGCGCCACCATCCGTCGAGACCAGCAAACCGATCCGGTTGGCCACGGGAGCAACGCCCCCCGCCGCCACCGCCCCGGCAACGGAACCCGCCAGTTCCCCCTGCCTCGCCACAAACGTCCCGCTCCCGATACGACGCACGATGATCCCGTCGTCCACCAGATGCTTGAGCGCCCGGCGCACCGTAAGCACATTGCAATCACATGTGACCGCCAGGTTTCTCTCGGCAGGAAACCGCGCCCCGACAGGCAACGTCCTGGCGAGCTTTCGAAGCTCATCCTCGACCTGACGATACTTTAACTGGGGAACAGGTAGAGCATTCATTGAATTGACAGTGGAGCAATTTGCTCTACCCAAAACAACGCTCCCTGCCAAAAGCAAGCCTGCGCTCCCGAATTTTCCAAACTCTCCCCACCACTCAAGGCCACGAACACCGCCCCCCCCCCCCCCGACTCCCTGCCCGCCCGACCCATGATCACCGACCAAAGCATTGCCGCCGCCATCGAACTGCGACCACACCACGCCCCCTGGGACGCCGCCCCCCCGCTCTCCCTCGAACTCGCCCTCACCGACATCGCGCGCCGCCACGTAAACGCCCCCGCCCCCCGCCGCGCAGCCCGCCTCCTCCGCGTCCCACGCCCCCCCATGTGCCCCCCCAAGCGCCCCCGCGGCACCCACGCCCGA
>JAISAX010000439.1 GCA_031266495.1 Opitutaceae bacterium | reverse complement strand
TGTCCCGCGATGCCGCCCCTGCCGTCCCCGGCTCCCGGTGCGCAGGCACCGGGAGCCGGAACCCGCCCACGCCCGACACGCCAACAACCCGCACTCTGCAACCCGCACTCCGCAACCTGCGATCTGAAATCTCCAATCTGAAATCTGAAATCCGAATCTTGTCACGAACATGAAAAAACAAACGCAAATACAACTGCAACCAAAGCAAACCCGTGCCGGCGCGCGCCCTTCTGTGCGCGCCCTTCTGCGCGGCCTGCTTGTTCCCGGCGCGTTCGCAGCCGCGGTTTTTTCCGAAAGCGCCGCCAGTTCGATCCAGGTCATCGGCGGTGACTTCAGCAACATCGTGAGCATCGCCCGCCGTCCAAACAATGACAGCGGGCAGTGGGTTTACACCCGGCTGTCCGAGAACGGTAACGGTACCGAAGCCACCCTGTGGGTCCCGGGGACAGACGAGATCGGCCTGGGCACGCTCGATGGGCAGTCTACTTCTATGGCACTGGGAATCACCAGCGACGGGCAGGTTTTTGGCAACGCTGGCAACCAGGCTTTCGTATGGAAACCGGATATCCCGAACGGCACGAGTTCAACCGCCGGCATGACCGCCCTCGGCACCCTCCGGCCAGACAACACCGGGAACAGCCAGGTTTTCGCCATGAACGACAACGGGCAGGCGGTCGGTGCTGCCATCTCGGATTTCAGTATTACAGAAGCCTTCGTGTGGACGGAAGCAGGCGGCATGAGGCAAATCGTCACCGGGTAGGATTTCAGTTGGTCGAATGCCATCAACAACAGCGGGCAGGTGGCCGGGGCCATGGGAAACTCTTCCCTCCATAGCGGTAGCGGGAACGGCACCTGCAGCGTCTACCTTTTCCGCTGGACGGATACGGGGGGCGCGGAAGGCACGACGGAGAACCTCGGCCTTCTCTACTCCTTCTACAACCCCGACCAGCAAAGCGAGTCCAGGACTCCTGATCCGGTGTTTGCCATCACCGAAAGCGGATCGATTATCGGCCGTCGACCCACGTACCGCCCCGGCGAGATCTATCCTTCCGGGTACAGCTTCTTTATCTGGAGAGACGACGGGGCGGGCATTCAGGACATCCTGCCGGGGCTGGAAGGCAATTTCCTCGGTATGACCGGCGACCGGTTTTACGGGAGCGAGCAAGTTCATGACGAAAATGGCGCCTTGGTCGGTGTACGCACTTTTATCTGGACGGAGGGGGAGGGAGAGGTCCGGTACATGGACGACCTGTTTGCGGACCAGTTGCTGACGGCGGACCAGTTGCAGGATGGCACCATCAGCGGCTGGCTCACGGTTTACGCCGTCAGCGGCGGCAGCGACGAACAAATGCAAGGCTACGGAATATGGTGGGACGGGAAAACGCAGACGATGAGCGTGCGGTTCATTTCCCTCTCGACGGCATCTGCCATCCCCGAACCGGCCACGTGGGCGCTGCTGGCCGGGCTGGCGCTGCTGGCCAGGGCGGTGCTGCGGCGTCCCTGCGGCAACCGTGCCTGAGCGGACGGAACGGCGGTTTCATCTACGCTCATATCTACGCTCATACCCGTGTCGTCGTCCGCGCCGCCACGTCTGCGGGTTCCCGTCCCGGCCACCGAGTGTGCTTATCCCGCCGACATGCCGGTTTCGATCGCCGTCCTGGTGCCGCTCCCTCCGCCGGAACCGGAGCCGTCCCCGTCTGCCGCTCCGGGAGTGACGGGAATGGGGGGGGGGGGGAAGTAGGAGGGAGTGGAGGCATGGAGGCGGCGCTTCGCGCCGTCAGCGGGGATTGGCAGAAAATGCCCGTGCCACGCCGGAGCGGAGAGGCAACGTTCACGGGCAAGGATGCCCGTGCCACTTTCCGGAGCGGGCCGGGACGCCCGCTCCACTCTGGAACTTGTCCTCTTTTTTGGAATACGCTCCGGATGGATACCAACTGCTCCTTCAATCGAAAATCGAGAATCGAAAATCCCCACGGACTGGAAGCCCGTGCCACTCCGTTTGTTTCATGGCGCGGCGGGAATGAATGGGGGGGGGGGAGGGGGGGGGCTGTGTTTTTCAGCAAACGAAATCCGGAAAATTGTCCGGGGTGACGACGAGACGCGAGGCGTCCGGATAGGCGGCGGAGAAAGTGACGGGAAAACGCGCCTTGCGAACAGGATTCCACTTGAATTCGAAAGCCGCGAGCCGTCCGTCGCTTTCCTCGATGTAGTCCACTTCCTGTTGCTGCGTAGTGCGCCAGAAATACGAAGACGCCGGGATGAGCAGGTTGTTGTTACGTTTCAGCCGTTCGCTGACCAGAAAATTTTCCCACAGCGCGCCAATGTCGCCGCGTAATTCGGGCGGGTTGAAATTTGACAGGAGCGCGTTGCGGATGCCGTTGTCGTAAAAATAAATTTTGATGCTTTTTTTGAGTTCGTTGCGGACGTTGCGGCTGAAGGAGGGCAGGTGGAAAATGACGAAGGCTTTTTCGAGGAGATCCACGTAGCGGCGGATGGTCATGGAATTGACGCCCAGCAGTCGGGAGAGTTCGTCAAAGGAGACTTGTTGACCGATTTGCGCGGCCAGCGCCACAAGGAGGCGTCGCAGAAGCTCGGGTTTGCGCATGTCCTGAAACGCAAAAATGTCTTTGTAAAGGTAGCTTGTGGTGAGGTTGGTGAGGATTTCGCGCTCCTCGCCCGGGTTGTTCACCACGTCGGGATAAAAACCGTGGACGAGGCGATGGTGAAGGAGGAGTGATTCGGCGAGCGGCGTGGTGTGGGAGGCAAGTTCGGCGGTCGAAAACGGAAACAGCCGGAATTCGTATTTTCGTCCTGTGAGTGGTTCGTTGACGCTGTTGGATAATTCGAGGGCGGAGGAGCCGCTGACCACAAACTGGCGCCTGGGCATGTTATCGACCAGCCGTTTGACCGTCAGGCCGATGTCGCGGACACGTTGCGCCTCGTCAATAACAACAAATTCGGCGTCTCCGACGAGTGCCTGCAAGCGGGCCGAGTTTGCGTGCTGGAGCCGTTCGAGGATTTCGGGTTCGTCGCAGTTGAGGAAGAGCGTCTTGCGATTGGAGGCGTCGGCCAGGTTTTTTATGAGGGTCGTCTTGCCTACTTGCCGCGCGCCAAGCACCAACAACACTTTTCTCTTGAAAAAACGTGACCGGAGGGCCGTTGCCAATGTTCGGGTTACCATTCGGGAAAAATCATAATTTTTCTCGAACGTAATCCAGAAAAATCATAACATTTCCCGATTACGTTCGGGGAATATTATGATTTTTTAATGGATAGCCGTGCGCCTCCCCGGTTTTTCCAGGTGAAGAATTTATTCCGCCACTCCGGTCCACGGGCAAGATGCCCGTGCCACGGCTTTGCTTACTGCATGTCCAGTTTTTGAGATGCGCCCCCTGTCATACTCGTTCTGAGCCTACGCCGAGCTGCGGACGACCAGTTCCGGGCGGAGCAGCACACGGACCGGCTCGCGGCCGGGAGTCTGGATGCGCTCCAGCAGCAACCGGGCGGCGGCGCTTCCCGCTTCACAGGCGGGCTGACGCACCACCGTAAGCGGCGGGGTGAAAACCGCAGCCAGCGGCAAATCATCAAAGCAGATCACCGCAATCTGTTCGGGAATGCGCAGGCCGCGCGCGCGGATCGTGTCCAGCATGCCTGTCGCCATCATTCCGTTGGCCACAAACAGGGCGGATGGCGGTTCGGCAAACGAAAGGAGCGCATCTGCATGAAGGCGTCCGCTTTCCTGTTGGTAGTTTCCGTGCCGCACCAACTCCGTCTCGAATGGCAATCCGGCTTGTCTGAGCGCCGCGCGGTAGCCCGCGACGCGGGCGCGGCTCGTCGAGGAAGTGGCGGGACCGGCGATCATCCCGATCCGCGTGTGCCCGCGAGCGAGGAGATGGGCGGTCGCCTCGAATGCGCCTTGTTTGTTGTCCACTTCCACCTTGTCGAGTCTGGCGCCGGAGATCGAGCGGTCCACACAGACAACCGGTACGCCTTCCGCCGCGAATGCCAGCACGGCCGGGTCGTTGGCTTTCAGGGGCGGGATGATGATGCCGTCCACCGACTCGGCGCGCATCACGTCCAGATAAAATCGTTCCTTGTCCGCGTCCTCGTCGTAGTTGCAAAGCAGGACGGCAAAGTTCGCCTGGCGGGCCGTGTCTTCCACGCCGCGCGCGATGTCGGCGAAGAATGGATTGCGGATGTCGGGAATGATCAGCCCGATCAGGTGGCAACTCCCTCCGCTGCGCAGTCGCCGGGCCACGCGGTTGGGCTTGTAACCCATCCGGCGCATGACGTCGCGAATGCGCGCGCGCGTCGCCTCACCGATCCGGCCTGTGTTGTTGATCGTTCGCGAGACGCTGGAAATCGAGACGCCCGCCTGCCGGGCCACTTCTGTCAGATTCACGTTTGGCTGCATTCCGGCGTTCATCCTGGGGCAAACGTTTTCCACCCGACGAGCCTTGTTTTGGCAATGGCGCATCTCTCAAAAAAGATGAGGACAGGGATGGGCGTAAAGCCGCGGCACGGGCATCTTGCTCGTGTTCCGGTGGCTGATGCCGGGGTGAGTGCACGGGGGGAGGGGGGGGAGGGAGGTTTCAGAAGATGTTTTCCAATAACTGATGTTACGCGGCACCTCACGTAGGGGCTTCGCTTGCGAAGCCCGCGAGGACCTGACGCAACGGGAGATTCGCCAATTTTGTCCGCCTGGCGCGGGCGTCGCAAGCGACGCCCCTACGGTCGATCCGCGTAACTTCAGTCAACAATCGGGACTCAACGGGTTTTGATAGGACAGGCGAGGGATCAAGAGCCGTCGGAGCGAAGCCGAAAGGCGGAAGGGCGCCAGGGAGCATCATTGCCTCCGCGCAGTTTGATATAGCGGGCGAGCAGCGGCATCTGCGGACGGTCGGCCCGCTTGCCGTCCGCCACGGGTTGCACGGTGAGGTTCCAACTGTCGGTCCAGTCTCCGCCCGCCCAATACGCACAGCCGGTGAGCACATCGGCGCCGTCCGTCACCTCGACAAGAAACCGCTCCAGCACCTGGAGCCAGCCGGGATGGTCGCCCGGCACGCCCGCTTCGCCTATATGGCCCCTGAAACCCTTCGTCCGCAGCCAGTCGAGAAAGGGACGCAACCGCTCCGCCGCGATGTCGGGACGGGGACGCTCCTGCTCCCAGGGCCGCTTGTAAAGACCACTGGTATCCTGGTCGAAATAGAGGTGAGCCGAATAGACGAGGCGTTTCGCGGGATCCTTGATGTCGAGACCGGCGTTGGCGTGCATCCAGCGACCGGCGTTCGACCAGTCGTCGCCCTCCACAAGGATTGTGGTTGTCCGGTCAATCTTGCGGATGGCGTCCACGGTTTTTTGCGCCGCCTCGGGCCACGCACTGGGGTCGGGCATGTCGTGCGGCTCGTTCATGATGTCATAGCCCGCGAAGCGGCCGGGAATGTGCCGGATGAGCCGCGTCCAGAAATCGGCGAGCGCGTCGGTTGGCAGTTCCTTCGATCCCAATTGATGTCCGTCGCGACCTCCGAAGGCGTGCAGATCGATGATGATCCTGAAACCTGCTTTCTGTATCCGGTCCAGATAATCGCCGAGTTCGGCGAGCTTCGCCTTGTCGAACGGGCCGCAGGCCTCGGGCTGCAATCGCTCCCAGTTGACCGGCAGGCGGAGGGTGCGGAAGCCCTTGTCCCGAAAATATCCCAGCGTCTCGTCGCTGGAGGTCGTGTAGATCGTCCCGGCCGTGTCGGGTTGCCCTGGTTTTGCCGGATTGCTGTAGCTGCCGAGGTTGATCTGCAACTCGGGGCGCAGAACCTGGCCGTTTGCCCGCCCGTCCGGGTTGGCGCACAACAGCAGGACTGCCACGGACAGAACGGACAGAACGGCCTGAACGTCCAGGAGCAGGCCCGGGATGGGGATGGCAGAAGGGGAGGGGAGTGTTGATTGTTCCATTGGCAAGACCCGGCGTTTACCAGCTGATGTTACGCGGTACCTCACGTAGGGGCGTCGCGTGCGACGCCCGCGCCAGGCGGAGAGAATTGGCGTATCTCCCGTTGTGTCAGGTCCTCGCGGGCTTCGCAAGCGAAGCCCCTACGTGAGGTACCGCGTAACATCAGTTACCAGTGGTATTGCAGATAGGGATCATCCACCCGGCGGTGCTCGCCGATGTAGAGGGGGGCGCCCGATGATCCGGGGGCGACCGGATGGATGCTCACCGGGCCGCGCAACCAGGCCGGCCATCCTTTGGCCGCAGCGTTGCGATTCCACAATCGGATGGCAATGACGTTCACGGTATCCGCGTCCGTCTTCAGGATGTCGCCAGGAACCGGATACAGGCGATGGACGGTCCAGGCGGTGTCGGGGTTGGTGTTGGCCGGCGTGGTGGCGCCGATCTTCACGCCGTTCAGCCAGGTTTCGTCAAAATCATCCACGGTGCCGAGATCCAGGAAGAGAGGGCCGGGCGGAAGCGTCGCCGGCGTCCGGAAGGCGATGCGGAGCAAGGCGTGGCCATCCGGGGTTTTTTGGTTTTTCAGATCGAACCGGCCCCATGCGGAGTCGTCGAAGCCGGGTTTGGTCCAGCTGGCATCCGTGGTGTCGGCCCCGGTGGCACGGGTCTGGCGCGCACGGGCATCGTCGCCGATTTCGATCCGCCGGGAGGGCGCGCCCGGAGCGAAAAGAGCGGAGGCGGGAGCGGAGAGGTCCGCGCCCAGGTTGGTCAACAGTTGCGAGAGGACGCGGTACTGGTGCGCCCGGGTGAGCTTGAGCCAGGGGGTTCGGGTCGTGTCGATTTGCCGGGGATCGAAGCCGAGAAGAACGATATGGCCGTCGCCGACGCCGAATACGGAAACAGGAGCGCCGCCGTCGCCGTCGCCGTCGCCGCCGCCGAACCGGAGAACCGGCAGCGCCTGGCGTGCGTGCAGGTTGTTCTGGCCGATGCCGCGCAGGAACGCGGCGGCTTCGGGTGTCGTGGCGACCGGCGGCGGCGCGAGGCTTGTTATTGTTTTGTCGATACTCGCGGGAGCTTCGGGAAACACCCGTCGCAAGGAAGATATGCCGGACCCGGTGGATCCGGTGGATCCGGGCAGGACGAGCGCCCTCCCCCCCCCCCTGATCCAGGCGCGCAGGGCAGCGGATTCTCGCGAATCCTCGGGAATACCGTCCAGGAGAGCGACGCCGGGGACGGGCGCGGGCGCATCGTTGAACTGTCCTTGAAAAATGGTTACAGGCGATGCCGCCGCTCCGAGATCCCGCGCCAGCGCCGCGAGGCGTTCATCTCCGGTCACGACAAGCGGGATCCTTTTCGCGGTGGACGCGTGACCGGGTTTCGCGACCAGGTTTCGCAGCAGGCTGGCGGCGATACGCGTGGCGACGGGGTCGGCGCCGACGGCTTCCGGCAAGGAAAGCTGGCAAAAGACGAGCCGGCGACCGGAGAGCGTGGTTTCGAGGAGCGGTGTTTCACGGAGATCGAAGCCGGTTTGCAGGTGCGGGGTGAAGTTGCCCAGCGTGGGCGTCTCGATGGTCACGGAGGCGAGCGCGCCTTGGTAGCCGTTGGTGAAGTTGTAGCCGTCCCGCAACGGGGCGGAACCCGCCGGGAGCAAGGTCGGGCAGACGTTCCAGTTCGCAAGCTCCGGGTCCCGGAGGTCCGGGGGTAGCAGGGACGAACCGCCGGGAAGGGTGAAAACCGCGCGCGGGCGCGCCGGGTAGGCGCGGAAGCCGAGGCGTTCGAGATCGGCGTCGGTTTGCTCAAGAAAGAGGACGGGGAGCGCGGGCGGAAGGGAGGGCGGGAGGGAGGACAACCAGGCGGTGTCGAGGGTGGCAAGCGCACGGCGTCCGATGACAAGCAGGCCGGCGTCGGCGGGCGTCCGGGCGGGGTCGGCGATCATCGCGGGCGTGAGCCCCAGGCGGGTGAACAGGGCGCCGGATTCTCCCGCCGGATCGTAGAGCGCGATGCGGGCCGAAAGAAGATCCTTGTCGGGCGATTGCTTCCGGTAGGCGCGAAATGCGAAGGTGTCGGTCGCGACGGGTTCGTTGTCCGGGCGGCGCGTCACCGTCAGCTCGATCACGCCGTCGGCGTCGCCGGACGTCGGCAGGACCGTCTCCGGCAGGGAAAAGGTCAGGGGCAGGAACCGGATTTGTCCTGGAGAAAGCACGACAGAGGAGCGTTCAGGGGCGATGACGCGCCTTCCCCCGAGCGTGACGCTCCAGCCGATTTCCAGATCGAGCGCGCGGAAACCATCCCATACGAGCGCGATTTGTTTGTGGATGGTGTCGCCAATCCGGAATCCGCGGGACTTTTCGGTGAACCCCTCCCCCTCCCCCCCCCCCTCCCCCGGCGATCCAGGCGAGGAGCGGGGAATTGGCGGAGACGAGGGCGTCGCCGAGTGGCTTGAAATACCTCGCAGGAGGGGGACGGCCCGCGGGATGTTCGGGGTAGTCGAGCATGGTTTCGGAGGGCCAGTAGCCGCGTGGCGTCCAGCGGTCGGCTTTGGCTCCGGTGGTTTTGAGGTTGGTGTCGGGAGAGGCGATGATGGCGCCTTCGTCCTTGAAGAGGGCTTCGTCCCGCAGGAAGTAATTGCAGGGGCCGAAGGGTTCGATGCCCATGGGGACGCCGTACGTGCGCCAGGCGCGGTAGATGGCCTGGTTGCGGGCGGCCCAGACGGGCTGGACGTTGGCGAAGGCGCGTTCGACGGCGGCCTTGCCGGAGTCGTGCGGAGGGTTGCGGGTGTCGCGTGAGTAGTTTTTCACTACAGGGTCGTAAACGCGGGTGATGTAGTCGAGGACGGAGGACGACTCGCGTTCGTAGGCGGCGGGGCCTTGTTCCACGGCGGCGTATTCGGTGATCCAGGGTTCGTTGTCGCCGCCGGCGGGCGCGTGGTTGACGAAGCTGCCGGGGTAGGGAAGGCCGTGCTCGGTGGAGCCGATGGGCATGACGCCTTTTTGCGACCACTGGCGGGGCCAGTCTTCCCATTCCTGAAGGGGGGTCCAGTTGAGGTAATCGAAAAATCCCCAGCCGTCGCCCTGGCCGGAATCGTTGTGGGAGAGGAAGGGGCGGGAGGGGTCGAGTTTTTTGATGGCTTCGACGAAAAGCCGGCTGGAGTCGAGCCGCCGGAGGACGTCGGCCCGGGCGGCGGGGTCGGGGATCCAGGGGTCGAGCGCGCCGGGGCGGTGCAGGGGCGTGATGCCCCAGATGGCGGGATCAATGGCGAGGGGGTTGATGCCTCGCGTGGGCGAGTGGCCGAAGCCGGACCAGGCGATGATGGAGGGGTGGTTGTAAAAGCGGGTGATCTGGCGGACGCCGGTGTAGTGGACGAGGGATTGCAGACCGGAGGCGGAGGAAAGGGAGTCGCCCGCAAACTGGCCGCCGTTGACGAGGCTGTAGGGGAGGTAGGGGATGAGCATCATGCCGAGTTCGTCGGCAATGCTGAAAAAGGCGTCGGGCGAGGTGCGGGCTTCTTCTTCGAGGTTATGGCCGCCGCCGGCTTGCGCGCGGATGAGGCAGTTGAACCCCATGTCCTTGAGGAAACTGATCTGGCGGCGGATGGAGGCGTTGTCGGCAAACTGGAGAAGCGTAATCCGGGGGCGGATACGGAAGGGGTGTCCGTTGAAGCGGAGTTCGCGGCCATCCACATAAACTTCGCGGAGGCCGAAGGGGATGGGCAGGGATTCGTCGAGGAGGCGTCCGGCGTCGGAGGCGGCGGCGGAGCGGGCCTGGATGATGGCGGTGTGCAGGTACGGATCGTCGGGAGTCCAGAGGCGGGGCGAGGCGTCCGGGGTTTGCCAGGGGATTTGCCAGGTGATTCCGTCCTGGTCGGGAGCGCCGGGGCCGAGTTCACGAGCGAGCACGGTGCGTCCGCCGGCGTCGCGGATGGCGAGGTGGTAGCGCACCGGTTGCGCGGACGCGGGAGCGGGCGAGAGAGCGGGAACGGGTGAGGCGAGATGGAGGCCGAGGGCGATGTCGGGCGGGCGGACAGTAGGGGAGAGTTTGATACCGTCGATGCGGGCGGCGCGGGGTTGAAGGGTGAGGTAGAGATCGTGGAAGCCTTTGCTCTGGTCGCCGGCGAAGGTGGCGTCGGGATTGTGGGCGCGGATGTAGTCCGGTCGCCATGCGTCGCGTCTTTCGGGAGGCACGCGGAGGGCGTAGAGGGCGAGTTGTCCGCGGTCGCCGGGGCGGACGGTGGGGGGGAGCGGAAGGCGTCCGCCGAGCTGGTCGGTGATGTTGCCGAGCGGTTGACCGTCCCAGTAAGCGCGGACGGAGTAACCCCACATGCCGCCGACCTCGAAATGGAGAATGCCGTCCGCGGACGAGGGCGCGTCGAGGGCGGGGATTTGCACGTCGCGGACGTACCAGAGGCCGACAGGATCGGAATAGAGGTTGCGGGCGGCCCAGGTGGTTTTGTCCTGGCCGTAAACGGAATAGAGACGGCGGTTGAAATAGCCGGGAACCTTGAAAAAAGCCCAGTCGTCGTCGCGAGGCGGCGGGATCATCGAAGCGGCGGCGGAGGAGGAGGCGGTGGCGGCGGTGTGTGTGAGGGGGGGAGGGGAGGGCTGGATGGCCCAGAGGGCGTTGAGGGGAACCTTGAAGCGGGTGGCCGAGCGGGTGACGGGAGCGCCGTCGAGCGTCCAGTCGGGCGTGAGGGTGACGCCGTTGGCCGTGACGGGACGGGCGGGGATCCGGTAAACGGGGATTTTTTCCGGGAGGCACGCGAGGGTTTCCTCCACCGTGCAGCCGACTTTCCGGAGGGTGATGTTCCTGAACGCGGCCTCGCTCGCGCCCGTATTGTCAATGGCAAGACGGATGCCGAGGGCGGTGGCGGTGGCGGGCGGGGTGAAGGTGACGTCGAAGGTTTTCCAGTCGGGCACGGCGGGACGGGAGGCGTTGGGCCAGCGGACACTGTGGCGGGCGATGGTGTGGAGGGGTTGCGCGCCGAGCCATTGCCGGTCCATCCCCTGCCAGGTGACGTTGACGTAGGCGTTGTACTCGCCGTCGTCTCCGCCGCCGCCGCCGCCGCCGTCGTCGGAGGAGGCCAGCGGGCGGGCGCGGGCTTCGTATCGCAGATGCCAGGTCTCGCCCGGACGGGTGGCGCGGGTGTGTCCCCACCAGAGGTGCGCGACGGTCGTCCCGGCGGCGGTTCTGCGAAGGATAAAAACGGGGGCGCCGGTCGTCGTATCGGTTTCGCGGATGCCGATGGCGTCCGCGGGCGTGGACGCGGGGCGGTGGAGTGTCCAGTCTTCAAGGGGTTTGTTATCGGGGGCCGGGACGGCGCAGAGCGCAGGCATGAGAGCGAGCAGGAGGATGCTTGCCGGGAAAATAAAGAGGAGTCGCGAAAGGGACGGAAAGGACGGAAGAGACGGAAGGAAGCGGTGAATCATGGCGTTAAACGAGATAAAAAGTGTGGGTTAGGGGGGGGGGGAGGGACGCAGGTATCCACGGGTGAGTGAACCGGAGTGCGTATCCACCGCGCTTTGTCAGTTTTCCGTGCCGCCTGTCCAGAAGACGTGCTTCGGAGGGTCGTTGGTCTCGGTGGGGATGTCTTCGCGCTTGAGGGCGGAGACGTGGGCGTCGGCACAGGCGAAGTTCTGGCGTCCGTTGTGCGCGAAGAGGAAATAACAGTGGTCGGTGCGGGTGAGGGAGAAATAGCCGTGGCTGGTGGAGTCGCCGCCGCTGCCGAGTTCGGTGTAGAGGTGCGTGCGGGAGGGTTCTTGGAGGTCGCTGAATCGCCAGACTTTTCCCCGCGCCGGCGAGGTGGAAGTGGCGCTGTCCCAGTTGCCGCTGAAGGCTCCGTTCGCCGAATACGAGTAGCGATAGACTTTGCCGGCCATGTCGGTGCGTTTGTAATTTTCGGACATGCCGTTGTTGAAGAGGACGGGGCAGACGAGGACGCTTTTGGCGCCGAGGTTGCCCTGCCCTTCGATCAGCCAGCATGGCCAGTAGGCCCAGTCGCCGTATCCATCGCGGTTGCGTGGGGGGATCTGGTCGTTGTGATCCTGCCCCCAGAGGAAGGCGGCGTGGACGACTTGCCGCAGGTTGCTGGTGCATTGCGCGGATTTGGCGGTCTCACGCACTTTCCCAACGGTGGGGATGATGATCGCCGCAAGGATGCCGATGATGGCAATGACGGTCAGCAATTCGATGAGCGTGAAGGCTGTCGCGTTCGTACGGGTGTTCATGGTCTTTTTTTTTTTGAGGGAGGGG
>JAISAX010000433.1 GCA_031266495.1 Opitutaceae bacterium | reverse complement strand
CTCTCTTCTCCGGAGCCGCAAAAACCGTTGCCCGCGCCCACCCTTCGCCCTTGGTTCTTCTCTTTCCATGAAACTTGCCTTCACCGCCGACGAGATCATCCGCCTCCTGAAGCCCGTTGCCACGCTCGGCTCCACCCGGGAAACGGTCCGCTCCCTCGCCTCTCTCCGCGATGCGCAGCCCGGCGACCTCTCGTTTCTCGGCAACCCCAGGTACAGGAGCGAGGTGGCCGCCTCCGCCGCCTCCGTCGTCCTCGTGCCCGAAGACTACGACGGCGCGCCCGCCGACAACCAGCTCTACCTCAAGGTCCCCTCCCCCTCCGCCGCCCTCGCCACACTCTGCGCCGTCATCGAAAGCCGGCTCTGGCCGCGGCCGCATCCCGGCATCCATCCGTCCGCGATCATTGCCGACGGCACGCAGATCGCCGCCAGCGCCACGATCGGCCCGCTCTGCGTGATCGGGGAAGGCGTCGTCATCGGCGAGAACACTCATTTGCAGGCCCAGGTTTTTGTCGATCGCGACGCCCGCATCGGCGCCGGTTGCTGGCTCGCACCGCACTCCCATGTGGCCGCGTACTGCGAGCTTGCCGACCGCGTGCGGCTCCATGCCGGCGTTGTCGTCGGTAGCGACGGCTTCGGTTACGAATTCACCGCCGGCCGTCATGCCAAGATCCCGCAGGTCGGCAGTGTCTTTATCGCCAGCGATGTCGAGGTCGGCGCCAACACCACCATCGACCGCGCCCGCTTCAGCCGCACCGTCATCGGCGAAGGCACCAAAATCGACAACCTCGTGCAGATCGCCCACAACGTCGTCATCGGGAAACACTGCATTCTCTGCTCCCAGGTCGGCATCTCCGGCAGCACCACGCTCGGCGATTACGTCATTCTCGGCGGCCAGACCGGTGTCGCCGGCCACCTCTCCCTGGCCAGCGGCACGAAGGCCGGCGGCCAGACGGGCATCAACATCAACACCGAACCGGACACTTATCTCAGCGGCAGCCCGGCGCTTCCGCACATGCTGGAACGCCGCCTCTTCGTCCTCCACCAGCGCCTGCCCGATCTCTTCCGCAAGGTCGATTCGCTCGCCGCCCAGGTCGCCGAACTGAAACCGAAGTCCTGAAGACCTGACAATACCCAAAAAAGACTTCCGCCGCCCGGCCCTTGCGTGTCAGCCTGCATCTTTTCTGCGGCATACACCGCCCACCATTCCGCCACCGTCCATCGTTCCGCCACCGTCCCTCCCTCACTCTTCCAGCACACCACCTCCTCTCCTTCATGAGCGCATCGCACTTCAAGGTTTTTTCCGGAAATTCCAACCGGCCCCTGGCCGAGGAAATCTGCCAGCATATCGGCGTGCCTCTCGGGGAGGCGGTCGTCACCAGTTTTCCGGACGGCGAGTCGTTCGTGAAGATCAACGAAAACATCCGCGGCAAGGACGTCTATATCGTGCAATCCACCTGCACGCCGACGAACCATCACCTGATAGAGCTCCTCATCATGATGGACGCCGCCCGTCGCGCCTCGGCCAAACGCATCACCGCCGTCATTCCCTTTTACGGTTACGCCCGCCAGGACCGCAAGGACCAGCCCCGCGTCCCCATCACCGCCAAGCTCGTCGCCAATCTCCTCGTCGCCGCCGGCGCCAACCGCATCCTCACCATGGATCTGCACTCGCAGCAGATCCAGGGTTTTTTCGACATCCCCGTGGACCACCTCTTCGCCTCGCCCGTCTTCTTCAAGTACCTGGAAAGTTTCCGCGCCGAAAACCTCGTCGTCTGCTCGCCCGACGTCGGCGGCATGAAGATGGCCGCCGCCTACGCCGGCATCCTTGGCGCCGGCCTCGGCATGGTCTGGAAAAAGCGCACCAGCGCCACCACCGTCGAATCCGTCAACGTCGTCGGCGAGGTCGCCGGCAAGGATGTGCTCATCGTGGACGACATCACCGAGACGGCCGGCACGCTGGTCAACGCGGCCAAGCTCCTCCGCGCCAACGGCGCCCTCTCGGTGCGCGCCGCCGTCAGCCACGCCCTCCTCAGCCCGATGGCCTACGAACGCCTCCGCACCGGCGGTCTCGACGAGCTCATCACGACCAATTCCATCCCGCTCGAGACGCGCGACCTCCCGATCAAGGTGCTCAGCATCGCCCCGCTCCTCGCCGAGGCGATCATGCGCATCAACAACAACGAGAGCGTCACCAGCCTGTTCAAGATAAAGGGATTTTGAAGGTTTTGGTTTTTCGACGTTTTCAGTGGAGCCACTCCACCGGAGCCGGCAAGATGTCGGCGGTCCCAGGCGCTCCCGCGCCAATGGCCAATATCGTCCCCCTCTCCCGTCCCCCCCTCCCCCCCCTCCCCCCCTGTCCAACAGGCGGGAACCTTGCGCAGCGGCGGAGGTCGATTCACCACTCGCGCTAAAAAAACCGATTTATGAAAATCCGAAACATCCTGATCCTCCTGCTGGCCGCCGCGGCCGGTGCGACATTCACCTTTGCCATCGTCGCCAACGAGGAAAGCAAGACGCCGCAAATCAAGACCGATGACGCCCCCCTCGCCAAAACCCCCGGCGGCGTCATCACCAGTTACGCCGACGTCATCGAGCCGGTGCAAAAGGCGGTCGTATCGGTGTACTCGAGCAAGACCGTCCACCAGCAGATCAACCCGTTCAACCCGTTTTTCCGCCGTTTTTTCGGCGACCGGATTCCGGGCGGCGGCGGCGGTGGCGGCGGCGGCGAGTATAAACAGGAGGGACTCGGCTCCGGCGTCGTTGCCACGGCCGACGGCTACATCCTGACGAACAACCACGTCGTTGACGGCGCCGACGAACTCAAGGTCGCCCTGTCCGACGGACGCGAACTCACCGCCAGGCTCATCGGCGCCGACCCCAAGACCGACATTGCCGTCATCAAGATCGACGCCACCAGCCTGCCCGCCATCACCTTTGCCGACAGCGACAAGATTCGCGTCGGCGACATCGCCTTCGCCATCGGCAACCCCCTCGACGTCGGCCAGACCGTGACCCAGGGCATCGTCTCCGCCACCGGCCGCAACAACCTGAAAATCCTCGGCAACGGCGACGTTTACGAAAACTTCATCCAGACCGACGCCGCCATCAACCAGGGCAACTCCGGCGGCGCGCTCGTTGACGCCGAAGGCCGCCTCATCGGCATCAACACCGCCATCATGACGCCCTCGCGCGGCAACATCGGCATCGGCTTTGCCATCCCGGCCAACCTCGCCGCCGGCATCATGCGCAGCCTCATTGAAACCGGCGACGTGCAACGCGGCTACCTCGGCGTCGAGGGCCAGGACGTCACCGCAGAAATCGCCGATGCCGCCGGACTCAAAAAAGGCACGACAGGCGTCATCATCAACGACATCCCCGCCGACAGCCCCGCGGGCAAAGCCGGCCTGCGCCGCAACGACGTCGTCACCGCCGTCAACGAACGCCCCGTGAAATCGATGCGCGACCTGCGCCTGCAAATCGCCACACTCGCCCCCGGCACCGAAGTCAAGATCACGCACCTGCGCGGCGGCAAGGAACGCACCGCCACCGTCAAGCTCGGCGCGCTCTCCGACACCGGCGGCGACGAAATCCTGACCGGCGTCCGGGTCGAACCACTCACCGAAGGAAGCCGCCGCCAACTCGGAATACCAGGAAACCTGACCGGCGTGATCATCACCACGATGGCCGAAGACTCGCCCTACAACGGCCGGCTCGTCGAAGGACTGCTCATCGTGGAGATCAACAACCAGCCCGTGACCGACGCCGACTCCGCGCGCAAGGCCCTGCGCAAGGGTGCCAACCAGTTGCTGGTTTACAGCCGCGGCTACCTCGTGCGCCTGCCCGTGCAGGTGAAGTAACCGCCGGCACGCAGCCACAGGCGTCGCTGCCTGTGGTGACGAATCGGCAGTAAAGCGTCGCCCGTCTGCGGCCTCTCCCGCCAGTCGCTACCGTGAGTCCACACTCCCGCCCGGCGCCAGCGTCACAAAACGCTCCGCCGGTTCGCCGGCCCCGGCCAGCGGCGCCGCCAGTTCCTGCGTCGGCGCATCCAGCCCCTCGTCCGTCAACTGAAACGTCCCCCAATGCATCGCCACGCTCTGCCGCGCGCCAAGTTCGCGATGGATGCGCACGGCCTCCGCCGGATCGCAATGGTGCACCGACATGAACCAGCGCGGCGCGTACGCCCCGATCGGCAACAACGCCAGAGCCGGCGCGCCGAGCCGCTCGCGGATTTTCGGGAAAAGCGCTTCCTCGTAACCCGTATCGCCCGCAAAATACAACGTCGCCTCCGCCCCTCCCGCCTCTCCCGCCCCTCCTGACGCCCTGGCGCCCCCGGATTCGGCAAAAAAACCGCCCCAAAGCCGGCCGTTGCGCGGCCCGCTCAGACGGTTGCTCCAGTGATGCGCCGGCGTCACCGTAATCCGGATACCGCACGATTTGTGGTCGCCGGCGGCCTTTCCGGCGCCCGCCCCGCCGCTTTCGCCGGCCCCGGGCAACGGCAGCCGGTGCGCCTGCCACCAGTCCAGCTCGACGATCCGGCCCGGCGCGAAACCCGCTCGCCGCAACAACCCGCCGTTGCCGAGCGGCGTGATCGCCAGCGGACGGTGCGCCTGCCGGAGCCGGCGCAAGGTCGCGAGGTCGCAATGGTCATAATGATCGTGACTGAGCAGCACCGCATCGATTCGCGGCAATGCCTCGAAAGCCACGCCCGGCGGATGCACCCGGCGCGGTCCCGACAACCCCAGAGGACCGCACCGTTCGCTCCAGACCGGATCAGTGAGCAGGTTGCCAGCCGGTGATTGCAACAAAAACGTGGCGTGATTGACCCACGTCGCCCGCCACCCGCGCTCCGGAGGCGGAGGCGGGGCGACCGGCGCGATGTTCACCCGGGCCGGCCACGGCTCGCGTTGCCCGGCAAACTTCCAGCGCAACACCTCGGCGAGGTTCCGGCTGACGTGATCGCGGGCGTTGAAGAAACGAAAACCGTCGCAGTGATCGGAAACAGGAAACCGGTGAGCAGGCATGATGAAGCGCAAGGCAGACACATGAGACCATCCGCATCCGGCTGCGGCAAGACGGAGCGACGGGGGGGGGCGACAGGATGCGTGGCGCTGGCATCCCGGCCCGCAGAATCCAATGAAGAATGGAGAATGAAGAATGTCCGGAACCGGCAATCGAAACATCCTCTTCATTCTGCATTCTTCATTAGCCCCGTCAGGGGCGCGATCCCCCCTGTCATCTATTTGGTTGCTACCATTGCATTACAGCGCCTTGCGCAAAAATCCTGTAACACATTTACGGGAAATCGCGATTTGACCTTGTGACGCTTGCCGGACTGAATGGAGATGGGTATCTCGCGCCACCGCTGCCGGTGGGCCGCTTTCGGGATACTCCCGCAAGCCCCACCGCAGAAGTGGCCGGGATGGCGTCCCTGCGACGCCCACGTCCCGCCGATGCCACATTCCCTCCAGTTCCATTCGCCAGTTGACCGCCGCCGTGCGTCATGCGCCGCCCGCCACGCGCCACCGCACTTGCCGCGTGGCACGGGCTTCCAGCCCGCATCCAATGAAGAATGCAGAATGGAGAATGAAGAATGGGCCGATCCCTGCGGAAACCGATTCTGCATTCCTCATTCTTCATTCTTCATTAGCGAAGCGTCACGTGGCACGGCCATCCTGGCCGTGGACGGCGCATCGCGCCGCCCGATGCGCGAAGCGCGCCCCCCCTGCGATTCACCCCGCCGCCCGCGGGCGAAACCCTGCCCCGCGTCCCGTTTGCCTCTCCGCCCCCGGGCGAAACCCTGCGCCGTATCCGGTTTGCCCATTCGCCCGCAGGCGGAACCTTGCCCCGCACCCGAATCCGGCCTTCGCCCGCGGGCGAAACCCTCCCTGGCATCCCGCCCGGACCTCCGCCCGCGGGCGCAACCCTGAATTTTGTAAAAAACCTTCCGTCGCCTGCCTCCGGAAACCCGTCCCGCACCCAACCATCACCGCATAACACCATGAAATTGCACGTCATAAGACTCAGCCACCTGCGCAACGAAGAGATGTATCAGTTCCAGACCGACCTGCTCGGCCTGCTCAAGAACAGCGAACCCGTAAAAACCGGCCTCGGAGCCGACCTCTATGGGGAATTCAACCGCCTGCGGGCCGAAGCCGACGCCGCCCTGCAACCCGCCCGCAAAAGCGCCCTCACCCCGATCCTCGCCGCGGAAGACGCCCAACGCGATCAGCTTTACGGAGCCCTGCGCGACCTCGCCACCCTCTACGCCGCCCGCCACTACGAGGCCAACAAGCGACCCGTGGCCGCGCAACTCCTCGTCACGCTCGACAAGTACAAACGCGACATCGCCACCGGCACCTACAACGAGGAGACCGCCGCCATCACCAACCTCGTTGAAGACCTGCAAGCCCCCGCCGTAGCCGCCCCCCAGGTGGACACCCTCGGGCTCAACGCCTGGGTGGACGCCCTGGCCAACGCCAACAACAAATTCGTGACCGACCTCGCCGCCCGCTACGCCGAGACCGCCGCCCGGCCCGATGTCGGAGCCATGCGCGACCTGCGCCCCCTCATCGAACAAAACCTGCGTGACATCTTTGAGAAAATAAACGCCCTTTCGCTGACCGCGCCCGATGCCCCCGCCGCCACGGCGATCGATACCTTTATAGCGGCGTTCAACGCCCGCATCGACTACTACGCCCGAGCCGCCGCCCGCCACGGCAAACGCAAAACCCCCGCCCCCGACGCCGACGCAGGCGACGAAGCAACCGCCCCCGATGTCCCCGCCCCCGGCACTGGCGCAGGCAACACCAACACCGGCGGAGCCGGAGCCGGGGCCGGCAACGGCGAAGCCGAAATCACGATCCCCGTGCCGCTCGAAGTGGATGTCACCGCCACCGCCCACGCCAAAAAACCCTGACCCTCCCGCGCCACCCTCACCATCCGCACTGCCCGCATCACTTGTCCGCGTCCGACCTTTTGAAATCTGAAATCTCAAATTCGAAATCCGAAATTTTTGTCCTACCCATGAAACTACAAAAACCAGGAACCCTTTTCGCGCCCCCGTTCTGGCGGGCGCTGCCCGCCGCGCTCACCGGCTCCGGCCTTGCCAAGTTCGCCCGTCTCTTCCTGCTGGCCTTCGTGGCCACCCTCGCCACCGCCCAACTGGCAGAGGGTGCCATCATCCTCCCCACCTCCACCGTGGTGACGCTCAACGCCAACGGAGGCAGCGGAGGCACCACCACCGTCACGGCCACCTACGGAGAGCCGATGCCGAGCGCGACCGCGCCGACGCGGGCCGGCTACTCCTTTCAAGGTTACATGTTGGGGCTCTCAGCGTCGGATCGGTATTACACCGCGACGATGGCGAGCGCCAGAAACTGGGACCAGTACGTGAGCACTGCTACACTCACCGCGCTATGGCTCACGGCCACCACCTACACGGTGACACTCAACGCCAACGGAGGCAGCGGAGGCACCGCCAGCGTCACGGCCACCGCCAACGCAGCGATGCCGAGCGCGACCGCACCGACGCGGACCGGCTACATCTTTGCCGGTTACTACAACACCAGTGCCAGCACCGGAGGCACGCAGTATTACACCGCAGCGATGGCGAGCGCCCACACCTGGGACACGGCCGGCGCTGGCACGCTCTACGCCCGCTGGACGGCCGCCACCTACACGGTGACACTCGACCGCAACGGAGGCAGCGGAGGCACCGCCAGCGTCACGGCTACCTATAGCGCGGCGATGCCGAGCGCGACCGCGCCGACGCGGTCCGGTTACACCTTTGCCGGTTACGCCGACAGCGGAGGCACGTATTATTACACTGCGGGGATGGCGAGTGCCCACACCTGGGACAAGACCGCCAACACCACGCTCTACGCACAGTGGACGGCCAACCCTACCTACACGGTGACGCTCGACCGCAACGGAGGCAGTGGAGGCACCGCCAGCGTCACGCCCACCTATGGCGCGGCGATGCCGAGTGCGACCGCGCCGACGCGGACCGGCTACACCTTCGCCGGTTATTCCGACAGCGGAGGCACACAGTATTACACCTCTACGATGACCAGTGCCCGCAACTGGGACAAGAGCGCCGCCGCCACGCTCTACGCGCAGTGGACGGCAGGCACGTATGCGGTGTCGTTCGACGTGAGCAGCAATGGAGGAAGCGGCGGACAGAGCGCTGCGGTGACGGCGACCTACGGGTCGGCGATGCCGACGATCAGCACGACCGCGCCGACAAAAACCGGATACACCTTCACCGGCTGGTATGACGCTGCCAGCGGCGGCACGCAGTATTACAACGCAGCAGGTTCGAGCGTGAAAACCTACGACAAGGCCGCGACGGCGACCCTTTACGCGCAGTTCACGGCAAACACGTACACGGTGACGTTCGATGCGAACAACGGAACCACCGCAAACCCCGCGAGCAAAAGCGTCACCTACGGAGCCGTCTACGGTACGCTCGCCAGCACGACGCGCACCGGCTACACGTTCTCCGGCTGGTTCACCTCCGCGAGCGGAGGCACAAAAGTGCTCGACACCACCACGGTGAGCAATACCGCCAACCACACGCTCTACGCACAGTGGACCGCAGACACGTACACGGTGACCTTCGACGCGAACAGCGGAACCACCGCAAACCCGACGAGCAAAAGCGTCACCTACGGAGCTGCCTACGGTACCCTCGCAACCACGACGCGCACCGGCTACACCTTCGCCGGCTGGTTCACCTCTGCGAGCGGAGGCACAAAAGTGCTCGACACCACCACGGTAAGCAACACCGCCAACCACACGCTCTACGCCCAGTGGACCGCGGACACCTACACGGTGACCTTCGACGCGAACGGAGGCAGCGGAGGCACCACCAGCGTCTCGGCCACCTATGACTCGGATATGCCGGGCGCGACCGCGCCGACGTTGACCGGCTATACCTTTGTCGGTTATTTCGACACCAGCGCCAGCACCGGAGGCACGCAGTATTACACCGCGTCGATGGCGAGCACCCGCATATGGGACAAGACCGCCGCCGCCACGCTCCATGCCCGCTGGACGGTCAACACGTACACGGTGACGCTCAACGCCAACGGAGGCAGCGGAGGCACCGCCAGCGTCACGGCCACCTACGGCTCGGCGATGCCGGACGCGACCGCGCCGACACAGACCGGCTACACCTTTGTCGGTTATTTCGACACCAGCGCCAGCACCGGAGGCACGCAGTATTACACCGCAGCGATGGCGAGCGCCCGCACCTGGGACAAGACTGCCGCCGACACGCTCCACGCCCGCTGGATGGCGCTCGCCACCATCGGCGCCTTTGCCGTCGCCAACCCCGAAACGCCCACGGCGACGATCGGCGCCAATCCGCAGACCGGCTCCGCACCGCTCGATTCGACCCTCACCTGGACGACCGGCAACGCCGCCAGCGTCACGGTGAGCGGCCCCGGCATGACGACCTCGACCGCCGCCAGCGGCAGCCACTCGCTCACCGACCTCGCGCAAGGCACGCACACCTACACGGTGACGGCACAACCGCAAACCAGCGCAACGCTCACCTGGAGCACCACCGATGCGAATACGCTCACGCTCGTCCTGCCCGACGGCGGCACCGTGAACGTCACAGGCCAGACGAACTATACGGCGACCGCCGCAGGCAGCTACACGCTGAAAGCGGCCAACGCCCCCGGTAGCGAAGTTACCAGTACGTCTGTCACCGTGACCCTGCCCGTCCTGAAAACCGCGAGCGTGACGATCACCGTTGAAAAACACTTGCCCACGATCCCGCCGAAGATCGACGACGGCACGATTGTGGTGATCCCCGATCCGGCGAACCCCGGCGGCATCATCATCGACGGCGGCATCGAGCCGGTTGACCCGGAGAACCCGGATCAGTCGCAGGCATTCGAAGCGGATATGGTGACGCTCTACACGGCCACGGATATCCTTGGCACGTGGAGCCTGGCGGCGCAGGGCAGTTACGAGATCGCCATCGCCCCCGATGGCAAGTCGTTCACGATTGTCATCGATCCGGCCGCCGACGCCGCCCGCTTCTACCGCGTGGCCACGACCCTGCAACCCGTGGATACCTTCGGCGCTCCCGTGGCCGGCGATACCGTCATCTTCAACACCGTCATCTTCGGCAGCTACAAGGTGTCGGTGCCGGCGATGGGTTCGAAGCTGTTGTCGCGTCAACTGGTGAACCCGGCGCAATTGACCGTGGCTGACCTGTTCACCACGCTGACTCCCGGAAGTGTCATCGAATTTCCGCTACAGGGACTGCAAGCCCGCAACAGCCCGGTCAATGGCAGTGTCTGGATTTCCGGAGGGAGTATTGCCATCGACGAGACCACGATTTTCTCCGTGCAGAATAATCGTAACCAGGTCTCCGATGCGCGGATTGTCGGCCGGGTGCCGGAGGGGGTGACCAATGCGGCCATCCAGCAAGAGATCGCCGGAGGGGCCACGGTTTACAGCGCCTCGCGGGTGCCTGCCGCCGGTTCGCCGGAACGGCTCGGCCTGGCCGGCGTCAGTGGCGATTTCATCTGGTGCCTGTCGGGAGGTGTCTTGAGCCAACACTGGTTCGTGCCCGTGCCGCCTCCGGCCAGGTGGAATGTGGTGCCCGCTATCGACGTGGGCGACGCCTTCTGGATCCAGCGTTCAGCCACCCGCACATGGTCGCAGCGTCTGGAGGTGCGCACCGACGAGACCACCGTCCGGCTGCATAACACCGACTGATGCCTCTTTTGTGTCAGGATAACCGATACAACATAAAACAACGTAAGGAATAATCAGGATAAAATCATGAAGAAATCATTGATCATGCTCGGAGCGGCAGGGTTGCTGTCAGCCAGTTTGCCTGCCGAGACCTTTGTCGTATGGGATACGATCTCACCCGAGATCCGCGTCTACACGCCCGATGGCGCCCTGGTGAGGGGCACGGATGGCTATATCGCCACCTTCTGGTGGGGCGATCAGTCTGCCCCGAGTTTCATGGGAGCCATCGATTTTGCCGATTTGCTGTACGGCGACTATTATGCCGGTCAGTTTTACTGGGCATCGGACCCTGTAAGATTCCCGAGCACGCCTCGCTCCGATTTTTACTCGGAAGTCCGGGTGTGGAAGGTGGACGCGCTGGGCGCCAATGTGACGCCGGAAGCGATGAATGCCTGGCTGCCCTCCCTGGATGAAGCGGCGGCGCTCGAGGTCTGGGCCAATCTCCTCGTCACCGGCGCCGACTATGGCCAGTGGTTCACCATCGCCACGACAGACATGAACGGCAATGTGGCGAATATCATCAACCCCTCCTATTATCAGAAATATGGTCTGATCTGGACCATGACAGAGGGCCTCGCCGTGCCGGAGCCCGCCGCTTATGCGGCACTCGTCGGCCTGGCGATCCTCGGCGTAACGGTGCTGCGCCGTCGCCGGCGGCGCTGAACGCACGGAGCGGCGGCGGTTCGACTGGCTCGACAGGTTCGACAGAAAAAACCGCCGCTCCGGACATTTTTTCCGGAAACGCCGCCCGCAAGCGCGGAGTGGCACGCGGCGCAGGGTATCCTTGCCTGCCTCCGGATCCGCAGGCCGGAAGCCTGCGGGGGGGGGGGGAATTGAATGTGGCGGGCGGTCTTGCCGGAATTTTGCCTCGCGCATCCGCGCCTGCCGCCGCCACGCTCGCCGGTCTATGCGAATCAGCGGCGGAACCGCCCGCGGCATCACCTTGCTGACACCGAAAGGCGACTCCACTCGCCCGGCCACCGACGGGATGCGGCAGGCCGTGTTCTCCTGCCTCGCCGCACGTGTGCCCGGCGCGCGCTTCGTCGATCTGTTCG
>JAISAX010000393.1 GCA_031266495.1 Opitutaceae bacterium | reverse complement strand
CGCAATTTCCCGATCTTTCCGCCTGCGCGAACTCTGAAATCTGAAATCTGAACTCTGAAATCCGAACTCCAAATCCTGAAATCCAAACTTCATCCAAAACATCATGAGTGAATCCATCGGACTAGTAGAAACCCGCGGCTTTGTTGGCTCCGTTGAAGCCAGCGATGCCATGGTCAAGGCGGCGAGCGTCACGCTCGTGCGCACCGTACAAATCGGCGGCGGCCTCGTGGCCGTGGTCATCAAGGGCGACGTCGGCTCCGTGAAAGCGGCCGTCGATGCCGGAGCCGAAGCCGCCAGGCGCGTCGGCGAGCTTGTCAGCTCCCACGTCATCGCCCGTCCCCACGCCGACCTGCTCAAGGCCGTCGGCCTCGCCTGAGCCGCCTTCTGGCAATCCTCAATTGTTCATTATTAATTCTTCATTCTTAATTCTTAATTTTTATTTCCGCCATGTCACAACTCGCTCTCGGTATTGTTGAAGTCAAAGGCTTCACCACCCTGCTGGAATCCTGCGACGCCGCGCTCAAGTCCGCGAACGTCACCCTCACCGGCTACGAAGCCATTGGCAGCGCCTACGTATCCGCCTTTTTCCGTGGCGACGTCGCCGCCGTCAAGGCCGCCGTCGAAGCCGCCGCCGAAGCCGGCAAACGCGTCGGTGAAGTCATCAGCGTCCAGGTTCTCCCCCGTCCGCACGACGACCTTGCCGGTCTCGGCAAGTGGGTCGCCTGACGCTCCGCCCGCCACCGCGTATCCGACTGCGTATCCGGAAACCACTTACCCCTCTTCACCATCCCGCATCCACGGCATCACCCCGGCTCCGCTCACCCGGACCGGCGGGTGGATGCGGGAGGTAAAGAGGAACCACCCTCTCGCCTTCTCGCCTTCCCGCCAGCCGTTCGTCCCGCTGCTTCTGGTTTCAGCTTTCAGCTTTTCAGTATTTCAGCTTTTCCCGTGAAAATCCTCGTCGCCAACATCGGCTCCACCTCCTTCAAGTACCGCCTCTTCCGCTTCGCCGCGGGAGCGGACGGCGCTGAAGAAGCGTCGCTGCTGGCCAAGGGAGGTTTCGAGCGCGTCACCGATTACGGCCAGGCCATCGACGCCTGTCTCGCCGAACAAAAAGCAGCCGGCCACCTCGCCGCCGCCACCGATCTGGCGGGCGTCGGCTTCAAGACCGTTCTCGGCAAAAACCTCACCGGCTGCGTGCCCGCCGACGAGAAAACCGAAGCCGCGCTCACCGCCGCCACCGACCTCGCCCCCGCGCACAACCCCCCCTACGCCGCCGGCATCCGCCGCTTTCGCGAAAAATTCCCCGGCCTGCCCCTCGTCGCCCTCTTCGAGACCGCCTTTTACCAGTGGGTCCCCGAACCCGCCACCCGTTACGCCGTCCCGCAATCCTGGCACGACGCCGGCGTCCGCCGCTACGGTTTCCACGGCGCTAGCCACAAATACGTTGCCGAACGCTCCGCCGAGCTTCTCGGACGCGACGACATCGCCGACAACGCCCGCAACCTCTACCTCCGCGGCCCCGCCCCCCATTCCGACGCCACCGTTCCCCTCCGCGTCATTTCCTGCCACCTCGGCGGCTCCAGCTCCGTCACCGGCATCCGCAACGGCGTGGCCATCGGCACCAGCATGGGACTCAGCCCCCAGTCCGGCCTGCCGCAAAACAACCGCGTCGGCGACCTCGACTCCGCCGCCATCCCCTACATCCACAAACACCTCGGCCTCTCCGTCGCCGACATCGAAAAACAACTCACCAGGGAAAGCGGCCTGCTCGCCCTCTCAGGCGTCAGCAACGACCTGCGCGACATCCGCGAAGCCGCCCGAAAAGGCGACGCCCGCGCCCGGCTCGCCACCGCCGTATTTGTGCATTCGATACGCCACTGGATCGGCGCCTTCTGGCTGGAGCTGGGCGGCTGCGACGCCCTTGTTTTCACCGCCGGCATTGGCGAAAACAACGCCTGGCTCCGCGAAGAAGTCTGTGCCGGCCTCGCCGCCCTCGGCCTCACGCTCGACCCGGCGCGCAACACCACCGCCCCCGCCGAACACAACCTCGCCACGCCCGATTCCCGCACGCAGGTCCTCGTCATCCCGGCCAACGAGGAACTCGTCGTCGCCCGCGAAACCCGACGCCTGTTGAAAAACCTGAAAACCTGAAAACCTGAAAGCCTGAAGGCTGAAAGCTGAAAAATTCCCGTCCGCAACCGCAACACCTGCAAGTATCCAGAAAACAAGCACCAGGCACCAAACGCCGGATTCCCCGGTTCCCGGTTCCCGATTCCCGATCCCTGATTCCCGATCATTGATTTTTTAACCACCCAACCTATATGTCCAAAGCACTCGGTCTCCTCGAAACCCGCGGTCTCACCGCTCTCGTCACTGGCGTCGATGCCATGCTCAAGTCCGCCAACGTCACCCTGGCCGGTCCGATGAAGCAAGTCGGCAACGCCCTCGTCACGGCCGTCGTCATCGGCGACGTCGCCGCCGTCAAGGCCGCCACCGACGCCGGCGCCCAGGCCGCCCGCCAGGTCGGCGAAGTCATCAGCGTCCAGGTCATCGCCCGCCCGCACGACGACGTCGCCAGCATCCTCCCGAAAGCCGCTCCCGCGCCCGCGCCCGCCGCCGCCGGCAAGAAATAACCCGTGGCGCGGGCGTCCCGCCCGCAACGCGTGTGGCACGGGCATCCTGCCCGTGATGATCAACGGTGGCATGGGCTTCCAGCCCATGTCCCATCATTCTGTATTCTGCATTCTTCATTCGCCTTTATGTTTCTCGCCCGCGTCATCGGCTCGATCGTCGCCACCAAGAAGGATGCGGCCATGACCGGCCGCAAACTCCTCGTCCTTCGTCCGCTCCTGATCGACGAGGCCGACCCGACAAAATTCCGCCCCGGCGCCAACACCATCGTTGCCGTTGACGCGCTCGGAGCCGGCACCGGCGAGACCGTCCTTTTCTGCCAGGGCAGCTCCGCCCGCGGCACCGAAGGCATGAAAAATCTCCCCGTCGATGCCGCCGTCATCGGCATCGTGGACACCGTCGATGTCCTCGGCAAACGCATCGTGATTAATTAAGAATTAAGAATTAAGAGTTAAGAGTTAAGAGTTAAGAGTTAAGAATTACGATCCGGTAAAACCACCTGCCAGACATCTCCCCCCTCCCCCTGCCTCCTTTTTCACGACCTCTCCACTTTTCAATTTCCCATGTCAGCCTTTACACTCGACGAAAACGCCCTCCGCACCGTAGTTGAAGAAGTCCTACGCGGACTCGGACGCAATATCCCT
>JAISAX010000388.1 GCA_031266495.1 Opitutaceae bacterium | reverse complement strand
GCCCGCAAACCCCAACTCCCCCGACGGCCCGCGCGACGCGCGAGTGTTTGTTGGGTTTTGGGATTGGGGATTGGGGTTTGGCGCGCGCGGCGAGCCGTGGTTGGTGAGGCGGAAGCCTTCGTTTAGCGTCCCGCGGAGGTAGCGGGGGCGGAGTGTTTTCAGCGCGGGGTCGGCGGCGAGGATTTCCCTGGCGCGGGTTTCCTCGCCTTCATTGAGGGTGACGATGGCGAGGTCGTAGCCGTCGCGCGACCAGGCGGCGGCCTGGGCCAGAAAACGGGCGCGGGCGTCTTCCTCGGCCTGGAGGCGTTCGTTGGCGATGAGTGCGTCGGCGGGATAGCTGCGGTGGTGCGCGAGGCTTTCCGTCTCCCAGGTGATTTCGTGCGTGCCGGGCGTGTCGAAGAGCGCGGCGGCCTCGTCGAGATCGCTCATGCCGAGGAGCGCGGCGAACCGGGGCAGAAGCCCGGCGAGGGTGGCGCCGGCGGCGGCGGCACCGGCGCCGGCGGCGGAGGAGGTGGCGGAGGCGGCGGAGGTTTCCCGCGCCAGCCGGCTGAAGGCGGCATCGAGGGTGGCGGGTTCGACGAGGAGAAGGTTGGCGGCGCGCGGCGGCAGGTAGTCGGCGAGGCCGGTTTTCGAGGGGGCGAGGCGGACGCGCGGGGTGGCCGAGAGCGTGATGGCGGCGACGGATTCGCCGGAGCGTTGCGTGACGGGGTCGAAGGCGCGGATGTCCTCGATCTCGTCGCCGAAGAAATCGAGGCGGTAGGGCTGCGTGGCGGTGACGGGATAAACGTCGATAATGCCTCCGCGGATGGCGTAGTGGCCGGGCGCCTCGCAGACGGCTTCGGAGTCGTAGTCGAGCGCGCGGAGTTTTTCGAGAAGTCCCTGGAAGGACTGGCTTTGCCCGCGCGCGAGGGTGAACTCGGCGGCGGCGAATGGTGCGAGCGCCGGGACGGGTTGCAGGAGCGCGGCAGGAGTGGTGAGAACGAGGAGCGAATGCGGATTGCGAAGCGCGGAGAGGACGGTGAGGCGGTCGGCGGAGGCGGCGAAGGCTTCGCGCATGTCGCCGGTTTCGGGCATGGACTCGGGGAAAAGGAGCACCCTGGCCGCCGACGACGGCGACGACGACGACGACGGGGCATGGGTTTCCAGGAAAAACGGGATGTCCTCGGCGAGTTGCCCGGCGAGGCGGGCGTGTTCGGCCACGACGATCCACACCGGCGCGGGCCGGGCGCGGACAAGCGCGGCGATGACCGCGCCGCGGGCGGACGGGCAGACGCCGACATGTTTGGCGCGATACGGGACCTGGCTGGCTGCTGACATGAACCAGACAAGGGAACGCTTTCGCCAGGGAAAGGCAAACCCGCGAAATCGCACTCCGCCGGCGCCCCGCCCTCGTCCCCGGTCATTTTTGCCCGTTCTCCCGCCATTTTTCACCCTCCAAACACGACATCTTGCCCATCCTTCCGCGACGGAAGGATGTCCTTCCATGACGGAAGGATGCCCTCTCGTGACGGGAGGATTGCCCTGGGTGCGAACGAATGTGGTGGGAGTCGAGGCAAACGATGCGGGAGAGCCGCGAAGCGGTTCAATGTGAATAACCGTGGGTGAAGGCGCATCGCGCCGGAACCCACGGTAACAGAATATAACACTCACGTCCCTGAAAGGGGCGAACTGGCGAACATCCCTGCGCGGCAACCGGTTTGCCCCTTTCAGGGACGTGGCTTATTGTTGTCCATTTCCGTGGGCTCCGGCGCGATGCGCCTTCACCCACGGTTATTCATATTGAGTCCCCTCGGGACTCTCTGGGGTTTGGCATCCGACTAGTATCTCATAACGCGTTTTTCTTCGTATACATGCCTATGAATATATATGACTGATGGGATGCGACCGGCGGATTTTGTAGGGCCTGACCTTGCGTCAGGCCGCGGATTACCAGTGTGGCTACCCGTGCGTGCGCGGCCTGACACAAGGTCAGGCCCTACGCGCCGTATAACAACAGTAGTAATTTGACACGAATTATCACGTGTTATGACATACTAGACGCTGAGTCCCTTCTCGGGACTCTCCTGCATCGCTCTCCCGCATCGTTTGCCACGACTCCCACCACATTCGTTCGCACCCGGATGCCCTCTCGTGACGGGAGGATTGCCCTGTCCGGCGTCCCGGCGGTTCATAATCGGGTCATTCGCAACTACTCGCAATTCGGGCGGGCCACGAGGCCGGGGTGGGGTTCCAGGGCAAACTCGCGCGCGGGGTCGGCCAGCAGGTGGCGGTCGCACACGGCAAACAACCCGGCGGCGGTCGTGGCTCGCCGCATGTCACGCAAAAACGCGCCATCCGCATCCACGGACTGGCCGGTGAAGTTGAGGAATTTCTTCATGCGGCCCACCTGCGCGGGCTCGGGGATGAGGGCGCCGGTGGCGGGGTCGCGCCGGGTGGCTTCGTGGAGCCGCCGGATGTAGTCGCGCACGTCGGCGAGCGTGACCGGCGTGACGGGGCGCCCGGCGAAGTGCTCGCGGCACTGGCGGAAGATCCACGGGTTGCGGATGGCGTGGCGGCCGATCATCACGCCGGCGGCGCCGGTCGCGGCGAGCACGCGGGCGGCTTTGGCCGCGGAGGTGATGTCGCCGTTGGCCATGACGGGGCAGCGGACGCGCGCGACGGCCCGCGCGATGGCGTCGTGGCGCACC
>JAISAX010000372.1 GCA_031266495.1 Opitutaceae bacterium | reverse complement strand
TCGACATCGAGGGCGAAAACATGACCGATAACGGACGCATTGTTGCCGTCCTCCGGTTGCCCGGACACATCATAATCGCCGAATTCAAATACCGCCCCCCTCCCCCCCCCCCCCCCGGCGCCGATGCCTCCGGGACGGAAACGGAAAAACTGGCCGAAAAACTCCTTGCGGACGCATTCACCCAGATGCGCGAAAAACGTTATGCCGAACGTTACGCCACCACCGGCACCACCACCGGCGCTGACACTGCTGCAGGCAACGCAGGCGGCACTGCCAACGAACCGGGCAAGACAAAACTCTCGTGGCTGGCCGTGGCCTTTGTCGGCAAACACATCGCCTGCCGCATCGAAACCCGAACCGTCTGACATCGCCGCAGACGCTTGGGTACAATGCAAAGCGCGAACGGGCGCACGGCCCAGTGCGCTCCTACAAAAACGACGCCCGCGTAACATCAGCGGGTAATATCTTTTTCTCTCGGGGGGGGGGGGGATTTTATCCGGTTTTCTGAAAAACCGGCGGCATCAAGCCCGGGACCGGGGACGCGAGGCGATTTGCCAGGGTTTTTTCGGGTCCCAGACAACACGCATGTGTTTGTGCGGAATATCCGTCAGCGGATTCCGGCTGGCATCGGCGCTGGCTCCATCGAGAAAGGGGAGCATCGATTCCGGCAGGCCGTCCGCCTGCCAGCGGGGGCGGGGCATGGGCTGGCCGTCAATCGTGGCGTAACGGAAACGGTTTGTCGGCATCGCATAGCTGGCGCTCAGGCGGGTGCGGCCGAGTTCACAGGTGATCGTGCGCTGATCGAAGGCATAATAATCGATCAGAATCGACGCGGATACGCGGTGTTTGAAGTGTTCGAATGTCTCCTCGGCGGCGAGGCCGACGACGGCAATGAATCCGTTTTGCGTGCGCGTGATTTCCTCCTCCGTAAAGACACGGGCGGAGTCGCCGGCAACATCTCCGGAACCGGCGCGGTTGCCGCCGTAGTTGTAAAATGATACGACCATGTAGTCGCCATCGGGCGTCGGTTCCAGGCAAATGCCGGTGGAGAGGGCGTTGGCGCAGTCGCCTCCCCAGCGCGTCGCATGGAGTCCTCGCAGGGCGATATAGACCGGGCCGTCCTTGATGAAGACATGGTGGGCGCAGCGCCCTTCGCCGCCTTCCCGGATTTCGATGTGCTCCAGCGGACAAAAAGGCGTGGGGATGATGGCCGAAAATTTCAGCGCGCGCACGGGTTGACCGGCGAGGCGTTCGAGGGGGCGGGCGAGGACGAGAGCCATGCGGTCCTGGTGGATCGTGTGGACGAGGGCGCCTGGTTTGAGGAGGTTGCCGTGGCCGGCGCGGCGGGGACGCTGGTCGTTGAAGAGATAACGGGCGTAGAGGGTGCGAAGGTCGGTGATGTCGCAGGCGCGTCCGTGGAAACCGGATACGGAAGCGGAGGCGGGAGTGGTGGCGAAGGGGAGGGGGGGGGAGGGGGGACGGCGGCGGCGGTATTGTAAAAAAAACGCTTCGGATTGCATGCAGCTCCAGGGTTCGCCGAAGGAGGTGCCGAGTGCGAAATCCTCCTCGGCGTAGAGGCTGGTGTGCACTTCGGCGGCGTCGCGCGCGATGCGTTCGGCGTCGGCGCGGAGGCGGAAGGGAAATCCGCGTGCTTCGACCCGGCGAAGGAGGCGCGGCGGCGGGACGAGCGGGCAGGCGGTGAGCCAGGCGAGGACGCCGAGTTGTGTAGTGCGATCGTCATGATGATGGATCAGCCGGACGGAGTCGCGTTGCAGCTCTTCGACGGGGTTGAAAGGGGTGCGTCCTTCACCGAGTGCGAGCCAGAGGAGGCAGGCGGCAGTGGAAAAATGCGCGGTGGAATCGAGTTCGTAGGCGCGCGAGTAAGGTCCGGCCATCGTGCCGGTGGGCGCGTGGTAGTGGCCGAGGATGTCGGCCCAGACGCGTTCGCAACACTGGCGCGCGAGGGCGGCGGCTTCGGGGTGGCGGGCGTGTTGTGCGATTTCGGTGAGGTTGACGAGCGTGAGCGGCGAGTAGGTGGGGCTGGTGTATTCACTCGGGAGGCCGCGGCGGGTGAGGAGGTCGCGGAGTTGGCGGAGATTCCAGAGTCCGTGGGCAACGGCGTCGTCGTCGCCGAAATATTCGCCGCCGAGGACGAGGCCGAGCGTGGCCTTGGCCGGCATGTTGTCGTTGGCTCCGTGAAACTGGTAATCGGCCTGGCGGTCGCCGGGATAATCGTTCAGGGCGGCACGGGCCCAGTCTTCGAGTTTGCGGCGGACCGTCGCGTCGAGTTTTTCGCCGTGGACGACGAGCATCTGCACGGCGTGGTTGGTGATAAAAATGTCGAAGCGCGACGCGGCTTCCTCCGGCGTGCGCGTGCGCGAGTGGTGCTGAAATCCGGCGCGGGCCAGAATGGCGTTGGCAAGCGCGTGGGCGGCGGCTGCGGGGCCTTCCGGTCTGGAGCCGGAGCGCAGGGTTTGGGGTTCAGGGTTGGGGGCGTCGTCGTTGGCGAAGAGGCCGAAGCAGAGCCAGAGGGTTTTGCGCAGATCGGGCGCGGGGGCCGCGGCCGCGGAGTTCCAGCGTCCGTCCATCGTGTAGTTGATGGAGCAATACCTGAAAACGAGCGTGGCGATTTCCCGGATACGGGATTGCGGGGAGTTTCCGGTCGAGGGAGGGAGAGCGGTGGCTGCGGACATAAATGACAGGCGGAGGGC
>JAISAX010000319.1 GCA_031266495.1 Opitutaceae bacterium | reverse complement strand
GAGGCGGCGCTTCGTGTCGTCCACGGGCAAGATGCCCGCGCTACGTCGGAGCGGAGAGGCAACGCTTGCGGGCGAGACGCCCGCGCCACTCCGGAACCTGTCCTCTTTTTGGAGTGCTCCCCTGATGGATACAAACTGCTCCTTCAATCGAGAATCGAGAATCGAAAATCCCCACGGGCTGGAAGCCCGTGCCACGCCCTCGCCACTTCGACTGTGCGCCGGATGACGGATGAGGCTGTCGCGGGTTGCCCGCACTGTTGGCATATTCGTGCTTGTTTTTGGCACCCGTTTCGTGGCGAAAGATGGCCCCGATATGCCAGGCTGACTGCGCCACACAACCCATGAGCCACGAACCACCCACTTCCCCGCGCGAGAAATTGCCATTGCAGGAAAAAATCGCCTGGGGGTCCGGAGGCTTTTCCGAACAACTCGCAACCAACGGCCTGAACAATCTCTTTATCCCGATTTTCAACATCGGACTGGGCCTTGATTCGATGCTGGTTGGCTGGGCGATTTCCATCCCGCGCTTCATCGACATGATTACAGACCCGTTGATGGGGAATATTTCCGACAATTGCCGGAGCCGTTTTGGCCGCCGTCGTCCGTTCATTCTCGCTGGCGGCATCCTGACAGCGCTGGCGTTCGGGATTTCCTACATGGCGTCGCCTTGGTGGAGCAGTTGGCCGCTGTTTATCTACGCGGTGCTCGCCTGCATTTTCTTTTACCTGATGTTCACCATTTTTGCCGTCCCTTACTACGCGCTGGGGCTGGAATTGTCGGACGATTATGACGAGCGTGCCGACCTGCAAAAATACCGCATGGTGTTCGCCTCGCTCGCCACGTTCTCGATTCCGTGGCTCTACAAGTTGTGCATCGAAACAGGAGAGCATGTCCGCGCGGTTTTTGCGGCGGGAGAATCCGTCTGGTATGCGCCGATGCTGGCGCCGCTGGCATCGCTGGCTGCGGATTCCGGTGTGAAGGCGGAAGTGATCGGCGTGCGCTACGTGGCCTGGGCGGTGGCCTTGTTTATCCTTCTGAGCGCGCTGCCCGCATTTGTATTCACCAGAGAAAGGCATCGGCAAAAGGCCGGGGATCCCAAGGTCAGCCTGTTCAAGTCCGGGTTGCTGATCTTGAAAAACAGGTCGTTTCGCAACCTCTGCTGCATGATTTTTCTGGTCATCCTCGGCATGTATTTCGTCGGCGTGCTCAAGACCTACGCCAACATTTTCTACATTTGCGGAGGCAACAAATCCACGGCCGCTACATGGACGGGGTTCAGCGGGACGGTGAGCGGACTCACGAGCCTTGCCGGCTCGTTTGTCGTGCCTGTCCTGGTCCGGCATTTTGACAAGAGGAAGGTTTTGTTGAGCGGCCTGCTCGTCGCCGGCATCGCCAACTTTTGCTCCTGGTTTTTGCTCAACCCGGATTATCCCTTTTTGCAGTTGGTGCTGGCCGCGGCGATCGGGCTGGGCATGAGCGCCTGCTGGCTGCTGAACAATGCCTTCATCGCCGACATCTGCGACGAGGACGAATTGCTCACCGGATACAGGCGCGAGGGGATGTTTTCCGCCTTTTTCAGTTTCATCGTGAAAATGGCGTTCACCGGCATCGCGCTTTTGCTCGGAGCAGTGTTGTCATTTATCGGATACACCGCGGGCAGCGAGGAGATGACGGCGCAGGCCATTTTCAGGCTCCGCCTGTTCATCACCCTGTTTCCCGGGCTGTGCCTGCTGGGCGCGTTTTGTGTGTTTTGCCGTTACAAGCTCGACCGGAACCGCCTCGCCGGGATTCAGCAACAGCTTCGCGAGCGGCGCGCCACTGCAATTTCTTCTTCTTCCGGACCGGATTGCGCATGATGCGGCGTCTTTTTCACCCATGCGCGGACTGGCTCGCTGGCATTTTCATGCTGATAATTGGCATGGGAATGAAGGCCCGCGAAGAATCACGGATGCTATGTTCACCCCGCTCCTGAACGCACCATTTGATGAAAACACCGCAAGTCGCCGTTTACTATTTTCCCAACTACCATGTTGATCCACGCAACGAACGGGTGCATGGCCCCGGCTGGACGGAATGGGAACTGGTCAAGCAGGCCAAACCGCGTTTTCCCGGCCATCGACAACCCCGACTCCCGGAGGACGGTTTTTCCGACGAGGCTGATCCCGCCGTGATGGCCGCCAAGATCGACCTCGCTGCCAGCCATGCCATCGATGCCTTCATTTTTGACTGGTATTGGTATAATGACGGCCCCTTTCTCCAGCGCGCTCTGGACGAAGGGTTCCTCAATGCGCCCAACAACCATCGCCTGAAGTTCGCGCTCATGTGGGCCAACCACGACTGGATCGATATTCACCCCGCCAGGCGCACCCGTTCCCTGCTCGACGCCGCGCCGTTGCTCTATCCCGGCGCCGTCACGGCGGAAACGTTTGAACGTCTCACCGACCATTGTATCCGTTCCTGTTTTACGCATCCCTCCTACTGGCTGCATGACGGCTGTCCTTACTTTTCCATCTACGCGCTCGACCGCCTGATCGCCGGCCTTGGCGGCAGGGCAAACACACGGCGCCTGCTCGCCCGCTTCCGTACAAAAGTCCGCGACGCCGGATTCCCCGACCTGCACCTCAACGCCATTGTTTACACCAACGCCATCCTGCCCGGCGAAAGCGCCGCCCTCGATACTGCCGCCGAGGTCGCCGCGCTCGGCTTCGACAGCGTCACCTCCTACGTATGGATTCACCACTACGAGGGGGGGGAGGGGGACTTTCCCGAGGTGGATTACCGCGTCGTGTGTGACGCCTGGTTCGATTACTGGGGAAAAATCGAAAAACGCTGCCCGCTTCCTTATTATCCGAACGTCACCATGGGCTGGGATTCATCGCCGCGCACCGTGCAATCCGACGTGTTCGGCAACCTCGGCTATCCGTTCATGTATTCGATAAAAAACAATACGCCCGCGCATTTCCGGGATGCCTTGCAGGCGGTCAAGACAGCGCTTGCGTCACGTCCCCTGCCGTGTCCGTTCTTCACCATCAACGCGTGGAACGAGTGGACGGAAGGCAGCTATCTGGAACCCGACCGGCTCAACGGCCTCGGCTACCTCGAAGCCATCCGTGATGTTTTCGGGCAGGACCGGATCAACCGTGAAGCGCCTGCTTCGCCTTCCTGCAACGGACATCACGCCCGCCATCCCGAACCGGAATTTGTCCCGTAGGCCCCCCCCCCCGAATTTTTCTCAAACCTCCATGATCATCGCCCGACATCATTCCCGTATCCCGTTCACGCCCGCGCTTCCCGTGAGCGTGCTTTTTCTCCTCGCGACCACGGCAGTCTTTTCCGCGGAAAACCACCAGCGTCCGACGCTCGATGCCTCCATCGCGAGCGACTTCAGGAATCCGCCAAACGCGTATCGAATAATTCAATATGAGCTTCCCGCCAACAGGGTCGAAAAATACGCCCGCTACGGCATCGGCGGGGCGCTGGCGTTTTTTTACCGCGAGCTTTACCAGAAAGGCCCTGACGGTCCCGGGCAAATTCCCGCGATTGTTGACGCCGCCCGTGCCAAGAGCCTGAAAATCTGGCTGGCCGACGATTTCGGATACCCGAGCGGGATGGCGGGCGGAAAAATTGTCGAACAAAACCCCGCGCTCGAAGTGCGCGGCGTCGCAGTCGTCAAACTCAACGGCAGTGGCAGCGACGGCGGCGCGCCGGTCACGCTCGAATTGCCCGCCTGGGCGGAGCGTTTTGTCGGAGCGGCGATGTATCCGCTCGTAAATGGCAAACGCGACGTTCGCCGCGCCCGCGTTGTTCCGGAGTCGCGCATTTCTCCAAAAAACGTCGTCGTTGACGGTATTGGCGGCGACTGGCAACTATGCGGTTTCGTCACCGTTCACCGCGAAGGGCAGGTGAAATCAACCGCGAAACAATTCGGCCACACCGGACATTATCCCGATCTGCTCAATCCGGAAACCGCAACGCGTTTTCTCGCGCTGATGCACGAGCCGATTCTTGCCCGCATCAAAGACGCCTCCTCGAAGGTCGAGGGGTTTTACATGAACGAGCCGAACCTGATGCAACTGCATTCGGACGCCAAAAACGACGCGCCGATGGCGTGCGTCTCGTGGAACGCCGCTCTGCCCGAAAAATTTCGCGAAATGCACGGCTATGATCTGTTCCCCGTGCTGCCCGCGCTTTTTGAGGGCGATGACCTCGAATCGCGCCGCGCCCGTATCCATTTTCACCAGACCGTTGCCGGGTTGCTCGCGCAGAATTTTGCCCGCCGCGTCACGACCTGGTGCGAGCAACGCGGATTAAAATCCGCCGGCCATTTCATTTTCAACGAACGCCTCCCCATGCACGTCCCCTGCTACGGCGACCAGATGAAATTCGCCGCCGAATTCAGCGTCGCCTGCGGGCAGGCAGGAATGCCTCACGACGGGCAAACGGCGGCGTTTCCATTTCATCAGGTTCGCCTCATGAGTTCACTCGGACTCTGGAAAAAACACGACGACGTGATGCTCCTGCTCGACCCGATTATCCAGGGCGGCGGCTTGAAGCGTCTCTCGCCGCCGATGCGCCAGTTGCTCAACTCGGCCAACATGGCGTTCTTCCACGGCGCGAACATCCTTTCGGCCTATTTCCCCCTCGACCGTCGCGAGACGAAAACCGAGTTCGGCGCCGGTTATACCGAAGATGAATATCGGTTTTTCAACGACTACATTGGCCGCCTCGGCGTCGTCCTGCGCGGCGCGCGCCTCGCCGCGGCCACCGGCATCTATTATCCCATCCACTCGCTTCAGGCCGCGTACCTGCCATCGAGGCAGCACTGGACGAAAATGTTGCCGTCCTACGCCGGGCGTCAGCAAAATTTCGAGGCCATTGAAAACGCGCTTCCCGGCGCAAGCATTGAATACGCCATCGTTCATCCCGACGGCATCGCGGACGCGGAAATTTCGGGGGACGGCGCAATGAAAATTGGCGACGGCGAACTGCGCACGCTCGTGATGCCGCGCGTGGAATTTTTGCCAAAAGCGGTTCTGGAAAAACTGAAAACATTCGAGCGGGCAGGCGGAGCGATCATCTGGGTGGATGCCGTTCCGAAGCTCGGCGTGTATCCGGCGGAGGATGCCGCCGTGGCCGGCGCGTTTGCCTCTGCGTCGCCCGTACCCGTCTCCCGGATCGCCTCTCGCGTCAAAACCCCGTTCTCGCCCGGATTTGATCTCGAAATCACGCGCCAGGGCAAGGCGGACAACGACGCCTTCGCCTGCGCCCGTTTTCGTCGCGACGGACGCCGGTTGTATCTCCTCGTGAACCGTTCCGGCGACGAACTTTCCCTGACTGCCAGCGGCAGGACCGCCGCAGCCAAGGTGCGCGTTCTTGATCCCTCCACGGGCAACGTCACCGAAACCGCTCTTCCCGCGAACCTCCGCCTGCTCCCGTGGCGCAGCTTGCTGCTGGCGCAGTAAATCTCCCTCTCCCTTCTGGCTGCTGCTGGCGCGATTGTGCTTGTTTTTGGCACTGGATTCATGGACGCCGCGCCCGCGCCAGGTTTATCATTCACCCAAAAAACAACGCTTCTCCAAATTTCCGGCTCCCCCCCCCCCCCCCCCCCCCCGATGAA
>JAISAX010000308.1 GCA_031266495.1 Opitutaceae bacterium | reverse complement strand
AAATCACCCACGGAGTGGGTGATTTTCAACCACTTCATGTGATGCCAGAGCAGGAAAAATCGCGCGAAAAACGGGGGAAACGGGACCGGATTTCATGTATCAGGATTATCAGGACGTTTTGTGGTTATGGTTTTTTGGTGAAGACGAGATTGACGGCGATTTTTTCAAGGGGGAGCCCGATGAGAAGAGCGGCGGCGCGGCGATAGGTGTCGAGTTGCGGTTTGTAGCGGGCGACAGCACGGTCGTGGTCGGCGTCATTGCGGAGGCGGTCGGTCTTGAAATCGTGGATCGTGGCGGAGAGCGGCCGGCCTGAGGCGTCGCGGCGGATGACCACGCGGTCGAAGGTGCCTGTGTACCAGAATTCGTTCTCGACGAGTTCGAAGGTGCGCTCGCGCCAGACTTCGGCGCGGGCGTCGGGACGCATGAAAACGGCGGGGCCTGTCTCCTTGTTTTCGATACAGGCACGGGCTTCGACAATGGCTGCCTCGGGAATGCCGGCGGCAAGGAGGGCGGATGTCCAGGGGGCGGCATCCCAGGTGTCGAGCCACTCGATGGCGGCGAGGGCATTGTGAACTGCCGTGCCGAAGGCGGCGGCATGGTTGCCGGTGTTGCCGAAAACGAGCGTGCCGGGAAGCGTGCCGGTTTTGGCGTCGGACGGCGTGCGGGGGATGAGGCGGCGGACAGGCTGGAGGGGAGCGGCGGCATTCTTGCCGCTGCGACGGGACGCGGAGCGGCCCGCCGGATCGGAGGGGGAGTTGCCAGTGTCAGGCAGCGGCGGGGACGCCGCCGCTCCGGCACGGGTGTTGTCGGGACAGTCGCGGAACCAGTCGGGGTTTCCGGTGTTCCAGGCGGAGGGGAGGGTCAGGCCGCCGATGGCGATTTTTTCCCCGGCCGTGCCGAGGGATTCGGCGAGGATGCGGGGGAAATTGCGGGAAATGCTTTTCGGATTCACCGGTTCGGTGATGAGGTACATGCCGAGTTTGGCCCGGGTCATCGCCACATAGAAGAGGCAGAGTTTTTCGTAGGCAGCGTCGGATTCCTCTTCGGCCATCCAGGCGGCAAGCACGGGATCGTGATTGGCGAAGAGTTTTGGAGGGAGACTGAGAATCCATCCGGTGTTGCGCTCGCGATCTTTTTTCACGGCGAGCGAATCGCGGCGGCGGGTGGAGAGGGAGTTGCCGGCGAGATCGGGGAGCACGACGAGGTCGAAACCGAGTCCCTTGGATTTGTGGATCGTCATGATGCGGATGACCGCATCGGACTCGATTTCCCGGACGGTGTGACGCTGGCAAAACCGGACGAATTCGGCAAAGTCGCGGCTGCCGGTTTCGTCAAAGAGACGGGCTGCTTCGGCGAGCTGGTCGGCGCGCTCGCGGTTGAAGGGATCGAGGGGGAGTGGATTTTCGATTCTCGAATCTCGATTTTCGATTGTAGAAGCAGTTGTGCCCATCGGGGAAACGGCGCGGCAGCGCCCAATCGAGAATCGAGAATCGAGAATCGAAAATCCACACAGGTTTGTTTCCAGGCGGCGGAGCCAGGTTTCGATGGTGCGTTCGAACCCGTCGGTGTGGACTTCGCGGAGAAGGCCGATGGTGAGGTGTTCGGGCGCGGTCCAGCGAAGGGAATCGAGGACGGCGCCCAGGGGCGTCATGCGGAGGTGTTCCCATGCAAGGGTGTCGCCGGGATGAGCCGCTGCCTGGAAGAGGGCGAGGAGGGCGGCGGAGAGCGGGTTGTCGGCGCAGACGTGGAGATCGGAGGCGGCGATGGCAGGGAGGTTTCCCCGGGCGCGCAGATAATCGGCGAGGGCCGTCGCGGTGGCGTTGGTCTGGACGAGGACGGCGACCGAGAGGCCACGCTCGAGCGGGCGGATTTCCCGAAGGAGGCGAAGCGTGAGCGCGAAGCGGGCTTCCTCGGCATCGCCATCGGAATCGGCAAGGAGCCAGGCGGCGTGGCCGTCGAGCGCGGGGCGAGCGCAGACATGGTCGCGCCACTCGGCGGACCAGCGTTGCCCGGTGGCTGCAGGCAGGTGGGTGGCGAGGGCGGAGTGGTTGCCGAAGACGGAGTTGACCATGTCGATGATGGCGGGGGCGGAGCGCCAGGATTTGTCGAGGCGGCCTTCGGCGATGAGGCCGGGGGCGGCGGCGTTGTAGTGGTCAAAAATTTCGCGGAAGAGGCGCGGGGCGCCGCCGCGCCAGGAGAAGATGGCCTGCTTGACGTCGCCGACGTAAAAGAAGCTGCGCGTCTGCTCGGGGTCCTGAATGGCTTCGTCGATGAGGTTTTGCAGGATGCTCCACTGGCCGTGGCTGGTGTCCTGGAATTCGTCGAGGAGCCAGTGGTCGAAACGCGTGTCGAGCCGCCAGTCGATGAGGAGGCGGGCGTCGGGGGAAGGGCTGAAGGCTGAAGGCTGAAGGCTGAAACCGGATACCGCGGAGCCGAGGACGGGGGCGCCGGTCTCGGGCATGAGGAGGCGTTGCACGTCGGCGAAGGTCATGCGGCCGCTGCGGCGGACGAGGTCGCCATAAACGGCTTCGTAACCGCGCAGGACGGTGTGGATACCCTGCGTCATCCGGATGCGGCGCGTGAACTCGCCGTGGAAAATCGAGCGCGTGAGCGTGGCGAGCGCGTGGCAGGGGGGGGGGGGGAGGGTCTGTTTCTTGCGGTCGAATTCGAGCGTGGCCGCGCCGGCGTCGAGATCGGGGAGCACTTGTATCGATTTTTTTATGACGTATTCCAGGGCGGAGGTCAGGGGTACGCCGGGCGACCAGGTTTCGAGGTCGGCGAGAAAGGCGAGCCAGCGTTCGCGTTGTTTGTCGGCGATTTCGGGGGCGGTTTGCGCCCAGGCGCGGAGGGTTTGCAGGGCGGCGTCGCGTTCGTTGTCGGCGACGGGAACGAGCCAGGGCGAGGATGCGCCGGGCCAGATGCGGTCGGGGTTGCCCCAGGCGGCGGGCACGGGTGCGTCGAGGTAGAGTTCCTGGTGCTCGTCGAGAAAGCGGTCGAGGCGGGGAGCGAGCCGTTTTTCCTCGGCGCCGAAGGTGGCGCGCTTGAAGGCTTCAATGAACTCGCGCGCGGCGTCGCCGGGTGTCGCGCCGACGGGACTGAACATTTTCCGGAGGACACGGCGGCGTTCGAGGTGCGAACTGTGTTCCTGGAGGATTTCGAAGTCGCCGCCGAGGCCGAGTTCGAGCGGGAACGTCCTCACGATCCGCGCGAAAAAACTGTCGAGCGTGCCGAGCGTCAGGCGGTGCATGTTGTCCACCATGGTGCGCAGGAGAGAGAGGAAATGCGGAGAGGGATCGACGGCGACGGAGGGGGAGGAGGGG
>JAISAX010000302.1 GCA_031266495.1 Opitutaceae bacterium | reverse complement strand
CCCCTCCTCCGCGTGGCGCGGGCTTCAGGCAACCCGCGCCACTTTTCAGGATTGCGACATCGCTCCCTCGCCTGTCCGTTTGCCGCACCCTCTCCTCCCGATCCACCCGACGCCCATGCCCGCCTCCCGCTCCTCCCGCTCCTCCGGACCCGACCAAAAAACAACCCTGAGCCAGGGTCTCGACGTTGTGCGCGTGCTCGTGCGCAGCGGCACGCCGCTCGGCGTGACCCAGGTGGGACAGGCGCTCGGCATCTACAAATCGTCCGCGCACCGCCTCCTGCAGATCCTCGGCAAACTCGGTTTCGTGCAACAAAATCCCGCCACGCTGCGCTATTCGCTGCATCCGGGGATCTTCGGGTTTATTCACGAATTCGCCTCGCAGTTTGGTCCCAATACACGCGTCGATCCGCTGCTCCGCGCCGCCGCCTCGCGTCTCCGGTGCAGCGTTTACCTGAGCATGCTGGGCGGCCGCGACACCTACGTCGTTTGCGCCGCCGGAGACGAGGGCAACACCACGCAACTCGGCACGCACGGGCCGGTGTATGCGAGTTCGGTCGGGAAAATCCTCGTCGCCCGGCGTCCCGAATCCGAGTGGCCCGACTATGCGCCGCATCCCGGCGATCCGACGATCACCGAACACACGAGCCTGGACCCGGAGCGTTTTTACAAGGAGCTGCGCGCCGCCCGCGAGAACGGCGTGGCGTGGAACATGCGCGAGACGACCATCGCGCACGCTTCCGTTGCCGCGCCGGTCGACGAGCCGCTGCTCCCGTATCCGCGCATGGCCGTCGCGCTGCTCGTGCGTTATCGGGAGTTGCCGGTCCATGACCGGGAGACGCTGGCCAGCGAGGTCAAGGCGCTCGCCCGGCAGGTCTCCGGGGCGGTTTCAATTGGCAGCAAGAAGCCAGGAACCGTAAGGAAATAACCAGTACGAATATGCTTGGTCTTGAAGAGCGAGCCAGCGTCGCTGACTCGGTCATTTACCTCGGTAAACTCCCTCGCCAGCTCCTTGGCTCCCTCTTCAATCCCCGCGCATCTTCGCTCTGTTTATTTCCTTACGGTTCCTGGCTTCAGCGGGCAAGCATGATCGCGTCAATCTGCACACAGCGCAAACCCTTGATGCGGGCGGCATCGGCCTCCGTCTCCGCATCGGATTGTCCGCCGACCAGCAGTGTATCCGCTTTCAATGACAGTGTGCCGGTCTGCCGTGCGATCAGTTCGATTCGATGCGCCCCCGCAGGCAGAGGGCCGCTCAACGGCAGGGAATGCCAGCCGACGTTCATGTTGTTCACGCCAAGACCGGCGTTCCACGGGTTGAGGTGGAGGGCGTCAACGGATTTCCCGGTCGCTGGAATCACACCCGCGCTGCGTCCGTTGATGACGACCTCGATGTCCATCGCCGGTTTGTCCATTCTCCGGAGCCAGATTCGGGACGCGGATTTTTCCACGCGAATTTCGTAGCGAGCCAACCACGACTGACCTTTCGGCGGGTCGAAGCAGGTGTTGATTCCCGCGGCGGCGCCGCCGCTGTAACGGCTGTAGCCCTCCACTCGCGGCTGTGTGAAAGTCGTGAACGTGAATGCCTCCGCCTCCTGCCACGCGCTCACGTCGGCGGGCGTCACGGTTTTCGGCAGCCAGCGATGCCACGCCGACGCGTGAGACGCGAGAAGTTGCCCAACGGATACGCCCGACAAGATCGCCGCCTCCGGCTGGCTCGTATCCGGAAAATGATACCCCGCCGGAAGATGTTGCAAATAGACGGGCAGGTTTCCCGTCACAGGTTCGGGATGTGGACGCACCAGTGACAATTTTCCGCGACCTCCGGCCCATTCGATTTTGCGTTCGTTGCCCGCCACATCGAACGCCCGCGCACCGTTCGGCAACGCCACTTCGGCGCGTTCGCGTTCCACGCAAGTCCAGACCATGAGCCGCCCATCCGGCAATGTCTGCCCGTTTAGCGACTCGGTCTGGAACACGCGGTAGCCCAGCACATTTTCGCGAAACTCGTCCAGCGTCGCCCAACGGTTTTCGGCGGGAATGACACCGATGCCGTTGGCGGTAAAACCGTTCAATGGTGTCGGGTTGCCCGCGCCGCCCGCGGTCCGCACCGGCAGTCCGTCCGGAGCGGTGGCGAGCAAAGCCCGCTCTCCATCCGTCATCAAGTCCGGCGCGGCGAGCACGCTTTCCCAACCCGCGTCCAGCCGCATCGCCGGCACAATCCAGCGGGCATCGGGGGCCATGCGGATTTGCGCGACGCGTTGCGTGTAGTTGCCGTGCATCGCGCCGGTTGGCGGACGTTGCCCCAGGATGTCACGCTCGCGCAAATACGCAGGAAACCAGCCATGCAATTCGGGCAAGTAGGCGGCGAGCCGGGGGGCCGCCGCGTTGAGCGTTTTGTGATAAGTCGCCAGCCACTCCATCTGGCGAGGGTCGCGCAGCAGCTCCGTGATCTGGAAATTGCGAGGCGGGTCGAACACGAAGCCGAACGTGTAGATTCCCTTCGCGCCAAACTTCAACATCTGGTCAAAATCGTGCAGCATCTGCAACCGGTCCATGTAACCCGCGTAATCCTTTTGCCCGTCGAACGCCGCGGGGGATGTTTCCGTGACGAGCGTCCATTGCCGACGCGCCGAGGCGAGCGCCTGAGCCATCGGCACGAGCGAATTGTGGTAGGCAAGGCTGTCGCCGTAACAATACGGCTCGAAGCCCATGCCATCCTGCCCGCCCGCCAGCGCGGGATTGATGAACCAGTCATTGAACCATGTATTGTGTTTCAGGATGACAGGCACGTTGGCGAACTCCTTGAGAACATCCGAGACGCGGCTGATTGTCCGCTCCGCCACCACGCCGCGAAACAATTTCAAGTCCCGCAACAAAGCGGACCCCTTGTCCTCGAAGGCGAACACTTCCCGCGTCTCCGGGTCCATCGCGTAGAACAGCGCACCGGGTTGATGTAATGGGACCAGCCGGACGGCCTGCCGGAGGCCGCTCAACCGGCCTTCTTTCAGCTTCCACGCCTCGGCCACTTTCTCAACCGGGCCATGCCGGTCCAGCAACCAGTGCGCGTAGTCGCTCCGGAACCGCGGGTCGCTGCAAACGTTGTTGGCCGCTCCGTGCAGTTCGTTCTGAAACGGGTCTATCCACAATCTCATGCCCGGACCGCAGGAAAGCCCGCCGTAAATCTCGCGCAGGCGGGCGATGTAATCCTCCAGCCCCGCGTAATAGCCAACGACATCCGGCCGTCCAACCCGCACTTCGGGACGAAACACCAGCGTGCGCACCTCCGATGCCGCTCCGGTTTCCACACGCGACACCAGTTCCACCACCGCCTTCTTTTTCGCGTCCACGCTGACGGAATCCTGACGCATCACGCCGCCGCCTTTTTCCAACAAAACGCCCTGCCTGGAGAAAATCGCCCACACGAACCGGTGCGTCTCCTCCACGCCGTCAAGTCCTGTTTTGTAACGAAGCGTGACCTCGCTCGCGCCCGCCGGAACCGGGACCGGCGCCGCCACATGAAACCCCATGCTCCGTCGTGCTGGAACACTCGATACGTGCAGACCGTAACGCATGCCCTCCTCCTCCGCGACGTTGATTGCCGCCGCCAGGCCGGTCGGCGACGCTTTCAGGTAAAAACCGTTGAAATACACGTCGCGCAATCCGTGCCGCCTGATTTCGCGAAGCTGCGCCCGCAACAACTCCACTCCCCGGCGAATGACGGGCGAATCCCCGGAGTCGCCCTTGTTCACATTCCAGCTCAAGCGCGTGTTGACCATCCCGCCCAACGGCACAAACGCCTCGCCGTCCCACGTCATCATGCCGCCACCGGTGACGCTCCAGGGGTGGACGCGAAGATTTTTGTCACGATAAACGCCCCACGCCCGTGCCAACGGTTTGGCCGCCGCCAACGTTTCCGGCACCCTAAAAACTCCCGTCGCTGCCGCCGCGGTCGCTTCGCCAATCGGCACGATTTCCAGCGTCACCTCGCCCGCCGGCAATCCGTCCGGCAACTCCAGCCGGAATGTCGCCTCACGTCCGTTTGCGCCCGACATCAGAACACGGTCCGCATAGAGTGCGCGGTTTTTCAGGAAACCAATCCACACGCGCACACTGCCAAGCGGACGGCTCCACGTCGTCGGGACAATCAAAGTCCGCCCCTCGCGCCCCTCCAGTCGCGCATTTCCGACTCGTCCGTGAAACGCGCTTGCCGGATTTGCTTCGACAATTTTCGCGACATCGGCGCGGAGCGCGATTCGCGTCTCCAGATCCCGCAACTCCGCGACCGCGCCCAAATCAGTTTGCAAGGCCCGCGCCGCCACTGCCTCGGCCTCGGCGACAAACGGCTTCCCCGCCTCGCCCAAAGAGTGCGCCTTGGCCCGGACGACATCCAGCCGCTGTTGCACAATCGCATCCGGCCTCGTGGCACCTGCCGGTGAAAACCTCCCGCCCCCCCCTCCCCCCCCCCCTCTTCACGCCGTGCGAGTAGCAGC
>JAISAX010000199.1 GCA_031266495.1 Opitutaceae bacterium | reverse complement strand
CCCCCGCCCCCCCCCCCCCCCGGCCGGGTGATTTGAGGCCGGTCCACGTGGCGGCATCGGGAAAGGCGGCGGGGGCCTGCGCCGGGGTGAAGGCGCGAACGGAGTAGTCGCAGAAGAGGAAATGCGCTTTGTCCTTCTGGCGATAGTCGATGTAGGTGTTGCCGGTCAGGGTGGAGTTGGCGAGATCGGGGGAAACGCGGTCCCAATCCGTGCCATCGCGGCAAAGTCCGGTCGATCCGGGAATCGCATCGAAGAGGAGCGGAGCGGTCTTGGGCGTCCTGATATCGGAGAGCGCCCGCTGTTTGGTCGTGTTCGTCGCGGTAGTGGCGCCGCTGATACCAAACATGGAGCCGGCGGCGGAGTAGGCGCGGCGCACCTTCGCAGAGCCGCCGGCGCTTTTCGCGTTGGGACATGCGAAAACGCTGTCCTCGTAATCCGCCACCTCTGTGGAGCCGCTTTTTCGAGTCGGCAGGCAAGCCACGAAATCCGGATTGCGCATCCACGGGCTGCTGCTGACCGACACCGCGGGATACCGGAATTTGTTGTCGTTGGCGTAAAGTTCGAGCGCCATGCCAATCTGGCGCATTTGCTGGAGGCTGCGGGCGGCGCGGGCCGATACGCGCACACTCGAAACCGTCGGTATCAGGATACCGGCCAGGATGCCGATGATGGCGATGACGGTGAGCAACTCGACCAGAGTGAAGGCGCGGGGAGATGCCTGGACGGGATACGATTCGGTTTTCATGGATGGGTAAAAAGGGGATTAATTCGATTAAACAACTAAAATGCAACCAAAACAGGTAAGGATAATCAGAGTAGCAAGCCCAATTTTCTGGAAGTCATGTGCCGTTATTGGGAGATCGCTCGTGTGGCCCGCAAATCCATCGGCGAAAACAATGTCAAATTTCAGGTTGTTTTGCCCGCCTACATTGATGAGGCGGTGGATGAGCTTTCGCGCCTTTCCGATTTGTCCAAGGCACAGTATATCCGGCGCGTTCTTCGTCAGGCGGTGCAACAACGCGCCATTTACGCTACGAGCACGGACATTTTGTTGGGCAGCGGCGGCAAAGACACCAAATCCCGATAGGGTCGGGTGTTTAGTGAGCATGGAGGTGCGAAGGGCGGTTTTCATCAGGTTTCATTGTCTCCCTTGCCGTGCGCAACGGCGGCAGTTGCATCCGGTATCGTGATACGGACGGACGCTCCGCCGGGCGGAACATCGACGGTGGCGGAGACTTCGCCAAGTCCGCCGGAGCGCACGGTGACGAGGTGCCTCCCGTGCGTGGCGGGCGTGGTCGCGGAGCCGTCCGCGGCGGAAACCAGATGCGCGTCGGTCCACCATTGTTTGTAGATGAGATCGTGCCAGACGCGCCCGGCGGAGCCGGGATTGCCGTCGGAATCCTGAAGCCAGGTCGTGCTGCGAAAGCCGGAATTTTTTATGAAACTCCACAGGATGAAGCCCGTGGTGGAGGGATGGCTGTAAAAAACGGTGAGCATGTCGCGCAGATAGTCGGCGGCGAGGGCGGGGTCTTCGACCTGCGTGCTGTATTCGGTGATTTCCATCTCGCGCTGGAGGCGCGCGAACCGGTCAAGGATGTCGAGCACGCGGGCGGGGGGCGTCAGAATGCGGTCGAAATGAGCCTGGAACCCGAATCCGTCGAGCGGCGCGCCGGCGGAGATGAGGTCGCCGGCGAGGCGTTCGTAATGAGCCTGGTGCTGGCTGTCCATGCCGCCTCCTGTGATGATGCCATAGTCGTTGAGATAGAGGCGCGCCTCGGGGGCGGCGCGGCGGGCGACGCGAAACCAGTCGGCCATGACGCCGTATCCGAGCACATCCATAAAATCGTGGTTGCGGAACGGTTCGTTCACGACGTCCCACACGCGGACGAGAGGCGAGGTGCGGCCGGCGATGTCGGTGATGTGGCCTTCGAGCACGGCACGGAGCGCATCCGGATCTCCGGCGACGCCGCCGAAACGGCCGGGCAGGCGGGTCTTGGTAGGCCAGAGCAGGGTGTGTCCGCGAAGGTCGATGCCGTTGTCGCGGCACCAGCGGGCGGCGGCCAGTGGCGTGGCGGAGTCGCCCAGCCAGCGTTCCCACTTGAGGTCGTTTTCGAGGGTGACGGTGTTAAAGTGCCGGGAAATCGTGGCGCGGTAACGTTCGCCCTCCGGAGTCTCCGCCGCGATGAGGCCGGCGCGGACCGCCGCCCCGAAACGATAGGCGTGGCGCCGCTGCGAAACGTGTATCTCGATGCCGGATACGGGCGAACCCGCGCCGTCCACCACGGCCACGGCCAGCGGCGAACGGCGATGGCGCTCGATGCGTTCACGGGCCGCGGCGCGCCAGGGTGCTCCGGGTTCGGAGCCTTCGTAGCCGGCCTGCACCGGGGTCGCCGGAAGCGTCTTTATGTCCGTGACGGCGGGTTGCGGGCGAACGACGCGCAGGTCCGAGATTTCGATGGTCTGGGGACGGTCGCCGACGCGGAAATTGACGACGGCGCGTCCGGGCGGGCATTCGCGAACGAGGCGCAGGGGCACGTTAAACTCCCTCCATTGGCCGACGGCCCGGGCGGAGTACTGGCCGGAGATGGAGAACGTGACGGAGTCCTGGAGTTCGAATTGGGTCGCGCCCTCGCCGGATTCGCGCGCGCTGTCCGTGGTGCGCATGAGAAAGCGCGCATGGAGGATCTCGCCCCGGGCCAGCGGCGTCGCGTGGCGAAGCGTGGCGCGAACCCTGGGGAAGGAATCGCCGGCGGCGGCGGTTGTTATTTTCAGGATACGCCCTCTGGAAGATACGCCGGCCACGGCGGTCACGCGAGAGGCCCCCTCCCCCGTCACGGCAAAAGACGGATAATCGGTTTCATCCAGCAAAATTTGCCCGGGGACGGGTTCCCCGAAAAGATCGCCGACGGTCAACGTGACGAAGGCGCAAAGGAACGGCGCGCAGGCGAACAAACGGGAGACGGGCAGGTGACGGGGACGGATCATGGTGGAAAGACCGGGCAATCTGTTAGCGCAGTCTTGCCGTGAGAGGGAAGCGCACCTTATTGCACATTGTAGCATCACCCATCCCGTCCCGCATGAATTCGCGCATCACCGTCCGCCACATCGCTGCCGCGGCAGGCGTCCATTACACCACGGTGGCCCGCGCCCTGCGCAATCACCCCAAGCTGGCGCCGGCCACTCGCGAACACATCCAAAAGCTGGCCCGCGAGATGGGCTACACACCCGACCCGATGGTTTCGGCGCTCAGCGCCTATCGGATGCAACGGCAGCGAATGACGTTTCACGGCATGATCGCCTGGATCGACGGCTACCAGAGACGGACGGGATCCTCCCCGAAGCGGCCTGCGGCCCACGAGAGGCTGTTCGAGGGCGCGGCGCAACGGGCCCGCGAACTGGGCTATCACCTGGAGGTATATCGTATCGGGGAAACCGAGACGCCGACGGCGGCGAGCCTGGACCGGGTGCTGACCGCGCGCGGCGTGCGCAACCTGATCGTGGCACCGCAGTTCAGCGCGACTTCGCGGCTGGAGCTGGACTGGGCGCGCTACTCCGCGGTTTCGGTGAGCCGCAGCGTGGGCTGGCCCCGGCTCAACCTCATCACCAACGACCAGTTCTACAACATGATGCTGGCCGTGCGCAAACTCCGCGAGGCGGGCCGGCGGCGCATCGGCCTGATGCTGGAGCGCCGCCTCGTGGAAATCACCGGCGAGCGGTGGCTGGGCGGCTACCTGACGGCGCGCCGGCAATGGGCGCGGGAGGAGCGCCTGGAACCGTTTGTCTTCACCAATCCTGTATCCGACAAATTGTTACAAAGCTGGTGGCGGGAAAACCGGCCGGACGCGATCGTCACGGAGCGGGGATTCTGGGTCAACCGGCTCTCGGCGGCCCTGGACTTGCGCTGCCCGGACGACGTGGACGTCGCCCTGGTTTCGACGGGCAAGGAACAGGCGTTTGCCGGCATTCGGGAGCGGGTGGACCGGGTGGGAACCGCCGCCGTCGATCATCTGGTGCGCATGGAGCACATGGACGAGCGCGGCGTGCCCGCGTCGCCGCTCGACACGCTGGTGCGAGGTGAATGGCAGGAGGGCGCCTCCATGCGAAAAGCGGCGGCGTCCATCAAAAAAGCCCCCTGAGCATCGACACCGGAACACTCACCCGCCATCGCTGGATGCGTGCGTATTCTGGAAATTGATACACCGGGGGGGGGGGGGGGGGGAGGGAAGAAGGCCCAACCCGATTTCAAAATGCCCAGGTTGCACGTTTACGTTTCTTGTGGCTGTTCTCCCCTTCGGTTGCGGCGGAGCCGCCCTGTGGCCTTTGCGTAAAAATCCGGAGGCTTTGGGGCTTTGGTATTACCCGCGGGCCAGCGCCGGGAACCAGCGCGGCAGCACATCGCTGGCGCTGAAGGCCGCGAGTCCGAAAAATCCGGTCGCCTTCACGCAGAGCAGCACGGCCAGCATGTCCTGGTCAACGTTTTCGAAATACAGCGCGCCGAAAATCATCAGCGAACCGAGCGCCAGCTCCACCAGCGTGATCGCGAGGAACAGCGTGCGCGTGCGCATTTTCCCCATGATGCTGCCGATGTTGACGGCGCGTCCGCCCTTGGGCGTGCGGACGAATTCGCCGCCGCGCTGACACAACCCCTCGATCACCGCCACGGTGCCGGTCACGCTCATCGCCAGGCCAAACGCCATGAAAATCGGCGAAGTCAGGAACCAGAGCACGCCCTCCTTCCATTCGCGCTGCCGGAAGTATTGCGCGGTGATATAAAAAGCCACGCTGCCGGCGCCGATCGCGAGTGCGATCACCGGATTGAAAAACTCCCACAAGCCCGTCGGATGTTGTCCGGCGAGGATCAGGTAGGGCACAAAACAGAGGGCGAACATCACGAGCAGCGGATGCACGAAGCCGACCAGCAGGTGCAAGGTCGCCTCCTGCTTGCTGCGCGAGGGCGCGTCGCTGCGCACGATGGTGGCGAGTTGCTTGCGCATCACCTGCATGCCGCCCTTGGTCCAGCGGCGTTGCTGCGACTTGAACGCGGTCATGCTCTCGGGAAGCTCGGAGGGCACGGCGTAGTCGGCGCGGTAAATAAATTTCCAGCCGCGAAGCTGCGCGCGGTAACTGACGTCGAGGTCCTCGGTAACGGTGTCGTCGGACCACCCGCCCGCCTCCTCAAGCGCGCACCGGCGCCAGATGCCCGCCGTGCCGTTGAAATTGAAAAACAGCCCGGCCGCGAAACGCGCCTCCTGCTCGACCACGAAGTGCGCATCGAGAAACACGCCCTGGAATCGCGTGAGGAGGCTGGACTTGCGGTTGGCAAATTCCCAGCGCGCCTGGACGACGCCGATCTTGCGGTCCGCGAAATGCGGCATGAGTTGTTCCAGAAAATCAGGCTCGGGACGGAAGTCGGCGTCGAAAATGGCGAAGAACTCCGCCCCGGTCAGCGCCATGCCATGCGTGAGCGCGCCGGCCTTGTAGCCGCGGCGGTCAACCCGGCGAATATGCCTCATGCGGGCGGCTTGCTCCGGATGCGCAGCCAGCCAGCGCGTGATGATTCCGGACGTCTCGTCGGTGGAATCGTCGAGGATCTGGATTATGAGTCTGCCGGAATCGTCGCGCCCGTCTCCGCTGCTCCGGCCTCCGCCCTCCCCGCCCTCCCCTGCCCTGCCCGCGTCATCACCAGCGGCGCCCCAACGGATCGCGGCCACCTTTTCCAGCAACGCCTCGACGACAAGCGGTTCATTGTAAAGCGGAAGCTGGATGCACACGCGCGGCAACGGACCGGAAAGCGGCGGCGGCACGGGTTTGCGGCGACTGTAACGCGCGTACAGCCAGAGCATTTTCAGGCGATGCAGGGCAAAAAAGAGCAGCCCTCCCAGCGTGCAGGCGTAAATGACGATGAAGAATGATTTCATGCTGACGGTGCAGCGACACGGGAATCGCAAGTGCGGTATCTGTTGTATCGATGCGTGAACATTGCGGGGACGTAGAGTGTGTGGCAGTCAGGTGATTTAACCAACGGGAAACAGGGATAATGCGATGCTTCTGTGCGCTGGAAGATCAACCCGGCTCTTGGGTAAGATTGAGATCCATCCCGAGTGTTTCGATAAATTTTTTCATGGCAGGTGTCAGCACCCGTCCCTTGCGATGCAGGATCGCGAGCGGACGGGAAAAATCCTTCCCCTTGAGGTTGAGCACCGAAAGCGTTCCCTGACGGGCTTCCTGGGTGACGGTGGCAAACGGCACGATGGCCACGCCATGATCGATCTCGACCGCGCGTTTCACCGTTTCGATATTGTCGAACTCCATCACCGGATCGATTTCCAGCCGGTGTTCGCGGAAGATCGTGTCGATGGCCTTGCGCGTCGGGATATCCGGATCGAAGCCGATAAATTTCTGCTCTGCCAGTTCGCGCACGGAAACCTCGCCGGCCTGGGCCAGCGGGTGGTTGGGATGCGTGACAAGCACGAGACGGTCGTTGCGGAACGGGATGATCTCGATCGCGCGCTGCCGCTGCGGAAATGCGACCAGCCCGAAATCGACCGAGTTGTGCAGGATGTCGTCGTAAACGAGATTGGAGCGCCGATATTCCACGCGGATGTTGACCGCCGGATAATCGTGAAGGAACCGCTTGATGAACGGCGGCAGCTCGTGCAACCCGATCGAGTAGATCGTGGAGATGCGGATCGTGCCGCTGATGACGCGCTTGAGCTCCTGCAAATCGGAGGAAAGCCGGTCGTAGGCGTGGAGCAGCTCCTTGGCGGACTCGTAAACACACTGCCCTTCGCGCGTAAGCTGGAACTGCTTTTGACTGCGGTCGATAAGCAACGCTTTAAAATGCCGCTCCATCGCACGTGCCTGCTGGCTGACGGCGGACTGGGTGATGTTGTTTATTTTTGCCGCCTTGGAAAAGCTCTTCGTCTCGACGAGGTCCGCGAAGATTTTAAAATTCTCGATTTGCATTGGCAGGTGAAAAAATTGGATAACGACTATAACACACGCTTATCAAGTGACAAAAGAGCAAACAGGATTTCCTGGCAAAGAAATCCTTGCCGATTATGAAAATGAAAGAGGCGCATCAGAAAAAAAACGCCGTCATTTTCATTTCAATCCAGCTACGAATTTGTACGGATACCGGACAGAACAATACAGGACAATACAGGACGAGATAACACGGATCATCCTGTCTGCCAATTGGTTAATCGGACGAGACCAGATATGCAGAGGAAACACATCCGGAAAAAACGCCGGACTGCAGGCGCAATTTTGAAATTGCCCTGCGCCGCCCCTCTCCCTCCCCTGCCCTTCCCTTCCGGCACTGCCGCCTGCCTGACTGGCGGCGACATCCAGCCATAAATACATCTTCATTTGCGCGCTGTGCGCTCCATTCGACAATCACCATGGGAACGACCGATCCTCGCACTAACGCCATCATCCATACCACCGATACCATCGCCGCTCTCGCCACGCCGGCCGGCACCGCTGCCATTGCCCTGATCCGGGTCAGCGGTCCGGGGTGCGCCGCTCTCGCCACAAGTCTCCTGGGCCGCCTCCCCTCCCCTCGCCTCTCCACCCGTGCAGATTACCGGGAGCTTTCCGGTCGAGTCCTCGACGACATTCTTGTCACCCGCTTTTCAGCTCCCCGCTCCTACACCGGCGAAGACACCCTGGAGCTTTCCTGCCACGGCAACCCCCTGCTGGTCCGCCTCATCCTCGACGATCTGTTGCGACGCGGTTGCCGCCTTGCCGAACCGGGTGAGTTCACCCGCCGGGCCTTCCTCAATGGCCGCCTTGATCTCACCGAGGCCGAGGCCGTCATGGACCTCATCCATGCCCGCAGCGAACGCGCCCTCGCCGCGGCCAACCGCCAACTCCGCGGCAGCCTCGGACGCCACCTCGCCACCCTCACCGAGGCGCTTCTCCTCGCTCTCGCCCGGATCGAAGCCTACATCGATTTCCCCGATGAAGACCTCCCTGTCGAAGACCGCGCCCTCGTCGCCACCGAAATCGAAACTGTTCTACGTGGAACAAACCGCCTCCTCGCCACACACCGTTACGGGGAAATCCTCCGTGAAGGCATCAAAACCGTCATCATTGGCGAACCCAATGCCGGCAAGAGTTCTCTCCTCAATCGGCTTGTCGGCAGCGACCGCGCCCTGGTTTCCCCCGAACCCGGCACCACACGCGATTTCATTGAGGAACGCATTCTCGTCGGCCCCCATTGCCTGCGTCTGATCGATACCGCCGGCCTCAATCCGTCTCCGGCCACTCTCGAAAAACTCGGCATCGAAAAAACCCTCGAACGCACCGCCGAAGCCGACCTTTTCCTCTGGGTCCAGGACGCCACCCTCCCCTCCCCTGCCCTGCCTCCCGCCTTGCCTCCCGAAATCGCCGCCCGGCTCACGCCCCGAAACACCCTCGTCCTTCGTAACAAGTCCGATCTTCTCTCTCCCCCTCTCCCCCCCCCCTGCGGTGGCGGTTTCCGCACACTCGCGCTTTCCGCGCTCACCTGCGCCGGCCTCGACGATCTCACCGCAGCCATTGCCGACCTCGCCGACTCACTCGCGAACGACACCGGCGATGAGCTTATCGCCGTCAACGCCCGCCACGCCGACGCCCTTCGCCGCGCCCTCGATTGCCTAGACGAAGCTCGTCATAAACTCGCCACCGGTGCCCCCACCGACGAACTCCTCGCCAGCGACCTTCGCGGCGCGCTCGACGCCCTCGGCGAGATTTCCGGCAAGATCGATAACGAGCGCATGCTCGACCACCTCTTCGCCACCTTCTGCATCGGGAAATAATAGACGCGCAATGGGGTAATTTTTTAAAGAAGTTCTAGAAATTCATTTTTTGAACAGAAGGTAACCAAGGTAACGAAGGTAAAACAAAGAAGACCCTGAATAATAAGTTGTTTATTTTGAAAAAGTTAAACAAGAGTGAATAGTAAGCGTCCTTGGTTGTTCTTCGTTCTCTTCGTTGCCTTCTGTTCAATCTTTAGAGCGACTCATTCACTGATCGCCTCTCGCCCCCTGTTTTATTAGTGTCCATTAGCGTGCATTAGTGGTTAAAAATCCTCCCTGTTTTCTTTTTCACCCGTGATCTACAACGACCAGAAGCCATTCGATGTCATTGTCTGCGGCGCCGGCCATGCCGGATGCGAAGCCGCGCTCGCCGCCGCCCGCATGGGCGCGCATACGCTACTCCTCACCGGCAACCTCGATACCATCGCCCAGATGAGCTGCAACCCGGCCATCGGTGGACAGGCCAAAGGCCAGATCGTCCGCGAAATCGACGCGCTCGGCGGCGAAATGGCCCTCAACACCGACTACACCGGCATCCAGTTTCGCCTCCTCAACGAATCCAAAGGCCCCGCCGTCCAGTCGCCCCGCGCCCAGTGCGACAAAAAAGCCTACCAGTACCGCCTCAAGCACACCCTCGAACTCCAACCCGGTTTGCAACTCTTCCAGGCCACGGTTACCGGACTCATCTATGAAACCGTCGCCACCACCACTACCACCGCTGCCACCGCAGCCGCCATCACCGCAGCCGGACGCAAGGTCACCGGCGTGCGCACCAACCTAGACATCGAATTTCTCGGCCACACCATCGTCGTCACCACCGGCACATTTCTGCGTGGCCTCATGCACATCGGAGCGAACCAGAACGAAGGCGGCAGGGCAGGGGACTTTTCGGCAAAAACGCTCTCGGCCAGTTTTCTCGAAGCCGGCATCGAACTCCGGCGGCTCAAGACCGGCACCCCGCCCCGGCTTCTCGGACGCTCGCTCGACTTCGGAAAAATGGAACCGCAACACGGCGACGCGAACCCGACCCTCTTC
>JAISAX010000160.1 GCA_031266495.1 Opitutaceae bacterium | reverse complement strand
GCTTCCGCCACCGCCATTAACCCGTTTGCCACAAAAGGCGGAAATACCCTCCGCATTTTTTCACCCCCCCGCCCCGGGCCGGCCCGCATCCGGCCCGCCCCCCCCCCCCCGCCCCGCCTCGTCACCTTCACCACATGCCACCCATCCGCGCCCACCTCGCCCTGACCTTGCCCCTGATTGCCGCCGTCCTCCCCGCGCAATCCGTCAACGTCCCCTCCGCCGCGCCCGATCCCCTCGACAACGCCGCCGCCTACACCCTCGAACTCCCCGCCGACAACGGAGCCGCCACCGACAACTGGTTTTACATGGCCTTCGTGCACGGCATGCCCCGCCAGTACGTGCACATGGGCTTCACCGCCCGCCAGCTCAGCGGACGCGGCTCCGCGCCCTTTTATACAAAACCCCTCGCCGAAAACCCGTTCAACGACGGCCACGCCCTCCGCTATTACAGCCTCGGCTGGGGAGCGGAAAGCCTCGGCCTGGCCATCCGCTCCGCAAAAACCCGCGTATCCAAAAACCCGGACAAAGCATCCGAAGCCGACCGCCGCCTCGCCGCCCTCCCCCCCGCCCTCGATCCCAAAGGCGAACCCTACAAAAACGGACGCTCCCTCCTCAACCTCCACGACCCCGCCACCCTCGACCACCTGAAAAACTTCGCCCGCGCCCACGTAACCGCCCGCCACGCCGCCAACGGCGCACTCGTCCGTTACTGGGGCCTCGACAACGAATGGGAAGGCGTCCCCGACTATGGGCCACAAGCCCGCGCCCACTTCGCCGCCTGGCTTCGCAAAGCCTACGCCAACGATCTCGCCGCGCTCAACGAAGCCTGGTCCACCGACCTCCCGCCCCTCCCGCCCGGCTCCTTCCTTCCGCCCGGCGACTCCGCCCCCGCCCGCCACACCACCTTTGAAGCCGCCGCCAACAGCGACGCCATCCCCGCGCCCGCCGACTACGCCAAACGCCCCGGCGCCTGGCTCGACTGGATCACCTTCCAGACCGAACACTTCACGACCGCCCTCGCCGACATCTCCCGCGCCATGCACGACGCCGATCCCCTCCATCGCGGCGTCGTCCACAAATCCACGCAACAGACCCTCGAAATGCCCGCCGTCAACAGAGGAAAAACCTTCGATCACGAACTCTTCGCCGAACTCATGCGCCCGATTTCGGGCGGACTCCTCGGCACCGACATGTACGGCAGCGGCGACCGCCAGGCGTACGAAACCAACTACATCTACAACTGTATCCGCCCGCGAAACCGCGCCCCCGGCTACGGCGTGTTTTTGCCCGAGACCAACAACCACAACGGACCCGGCCACGCCTTCGCCTCCACCAACTGGCGCATGCTCGCCAACGGACTCAAGGCCGCCGACTTCTTCACCCTCGGCTTTGCCGGAGCCAAGGACGACTGGGACAAATTCGGTTTCCACAACTCCGCCACCGGCGCCCCCCGTGACAAACTCCACTACGCCGCCCGCTGGGCGCACATGGTCCACCGCACAGAAACCTTCTGGAAGAACGCCGTGCCTGCCGACGGCCTCCCCCGCATCGCCCTGCACCTGCCACGCCGCGACGTGCTCCTCTCGGAAAAATCACCCCGCTCCACCTCCCGCTGGGGATATCCCCGCAACCACCGCTGGCTCGTTTACCGCTGGCTCCGCGAACAAGGTTACTGGGTGGACGTCATCCCCTCCACCAAACTCCACCCCGGCTACCTCCGCGCCTACGATGCCCTTGCCCTTATCGGCGCCGAACACCTCGCCCCCGACGAAGCCGCCGCCATCACCCGTTATGTCCGCGAAGACGGAGGTATCCTGATTGCCGATACTCGACCCGGCCACTACGACCAGCACCACCGCATCCGCGACCAACTCGCCCCCCTCCTCGGCGTCACGATTGGCGAAAAAAGTGACAGTGGCAGTGACAGTGGCGCGGGCGTCCCGCCCGCTCCCGTTGCCTCACCGCGCATCCAGCTCACCATCAACTCCGGTCACGCCCGGCAAACCCTCATTGCCGACACCACCATCGCCACCGTCGTCCCCACCACCGCCCGCGTCCTCGCGACGGGATCGACCGGTTCGACAGGATCGACCAAAAAAACCCGCCCCATCGCCTACCTCAACACGCTGCCCCGAACCCCGAACGCCGAACTCCAAACCCCGAACACAAAACCCGGTCGGGTTTTGTATTTCCCCTTCGAACTCGGCAGCACCCTTCTCGAAAAACCCGCCGAAGCCATGAAAGCCTTCCTGCTCGACGGCCCCACTGCCGACCGCGAGGAATACGCGCGCCAGCAAGGCGAACTCGCCATCGGTCGCTGGCTCGGCGACCGCCTCCGCGAGGCCGGCCTGACACCCGCCGTCGTCGCCAACAAAAAACTCGCCGACACCGGAAACCTCCGAGTCGAACAACCCTTCATCGACAAATCCGGCAACATCGCCATCGTCATCGCCACCCGGGCCGACACCGAACAACGCCCGCTCCCCGCCGGCGCCATCACGCTCCCCCTCCCCCCCCCCTCCCCCGGCCAAACATGGACCACCGCCTGGTGGGCGCCCGCCGAGGACGACAGCCTCACCGCCCTCACCCTCCGCCCCGTCACCGGCGACCGATACGAAATCACCCTGCCCCCCATACCGGGCGCCGGCGTCCTGTATCTGTTTTGCCAGCACGCGCCCGTTCTCTCCATCCCCGCCATTGCGACAAAAACCCGCGCCATTGACGGACACACCGCCAGCCTCCCCCCCGGCGCGCCCTGCCCCCTGACCGTGGAACTCATCAACACAACCGCCGCCCCACTCCCGACCGGCGTCCTCCGCGCTCAGGCGCTGGCCCACTGGCAAATCACCCCGTCCGCCACTGCGGACACGCCCGAACTCGCTCCCGGCAAAAGCCACAAGACGACCTTCACCCTCACGCCTCCGACCGACGTCGCCCTTGTCAAACCCGACTGGCTCTACCCGCTCGTCGCGACATGGCACGAACATCCAGCCCATGAAAGTGGCACGGGCTTCCAGCCCGTGAGCGTTGCCTCACCGCGTGGCGGGGGCGTCCCGCCCGCATCCGTTGCCTCTCCGCAAGCCATCCTCACGGCCAACGTCGTCATGGACATCCCCGCCGGAAAAGCCCTCCACATCCTGACGGACAACGCCCACTACCCCGACACGTATCCATACCGCACGCACACCGGAGCGACCTATCATTACACAACGCCAACGCCGGACACCGCCGCCATTTCCGATCCCGCGCAACGCGGCAAAAACACGCCGCCCGACACCGCGCTCACCAACGGTTTCAACAGCCGCACCGGCGGACGCACCACTGGCGGCAATGCTTCCGCTTACAACGCCAGTTACACGACCCGGGCCATCGCCGTGGACTTTGACCTCAAGGCCCCCCGTGCCGTCCGTCGCGCCGTGGTCAATGCCGGACCCGGCGACATGCGCCCCCTGCGCATCACGCTCGCCACCAGTGCCGACGGAAAAACCTTCGTGCAAAAACTCACCCAAACCACGGCATCTTCCGATACCGCCATCCGCGAATACACGCTGACGCTTCCCGCTGCTGTATCCGCCCGTTACGTACGCCTTGCCATCGAGTGGCCCCTTGTCGGCGGCACACTCGATGAAGTCGAAATATGGGGCAACTAGTTCCGCTTTGTCCGACCTCACATCCAACCCAAAAACAACAAACCGCCATCCAACATGAAAAACGCCACCTCCGATCTTGCCATGAAATCCCTATTATCCCGAAGGACTGCGCTTCGCGGACTTCACGTGAAGTCCGCCGCCCCACGCGCGTTCACGCTTGTCGAGCTGCTCGCCGTGATCGTCATCATCGGTATCCTTGCCGCCATTATCCTGCCGGTGGTCGGCCGTGTGCGCAAAGCCGCGCGCCGCATCGAATGCGTTTCCAGCCTTCGCCAAATCGGTACCGCAATCCATCTGTTCGCCGAAGACCACAAAGGCATCCTTCCCGTTTCCATCGCCTACAGCGGACGCGACCCCTTCAATGAAGGGAGACAAAGTGGCGATACCGGCTGGTTCACCTACATCGGCCCCTACATGTCCCCTAACAAAAAAGGAGATCCCTTCGGCCCGGGCGGCGGTAAACGCATCCTCCCCTGTCCCGAATCCATCAAGGAATATAGTTCGACAGACAAAACAAAATACGCCCAACGAACCGGCTACAGTTTCAACAAACGAATCGGAAAATCCTCCGCCAGCGACGGCGACACACTGACCCGTCTCACAGATATTTCTGCCCCCAGCGTAACCCCGATTGTTTGGGATGCCTATTCCGATCCTCCCCTTCGCAGTGACATCAACCCTTACGACAGCGAATCCTTCGCCTTTGAGCGACACGAAGGCACCGCCAACATTCTCATGGTCAGCGGTCGCGTCCTCGGTTTCAAAAAGTTCGCCAACACCGGCACCAAAACCGAAACCCGCTATCCCCAATTCCACTGGAATCCCTGAAGCCCGCCGCTGTTTCTCCCGATCCCTCTCTCTTCGCTCTCTCGATTGCGGATTTTTACACAAAGCTCGCAAAGGACGCGAAGAAGCAGAGGGAAAAGGTTTTCGTTTGGTCCTTCGCGCTCTTCGCGTCCTTCGTGTAAAAAAAGTTTGAATACCCCGCAGTTCTGCCGCTCTGCGCCGCGCATATGGCACAAAGTAAAGTCATCGGCGTGATACCTCCGATTCTTCCCGCCAAATGAGACGACCGTCCGGCTCATGCCGGGGCGAAGCGCGCCGCCGCCTCTTCCCCGGTCCGCCTGCCGGTTGCATTGCCGGATCATCCTGCGAGCAGGAATTCCGGCAACCAACGGTGGACGATACCATTGAGGTAGTTACCCGCTCGCGCACGATCAAGCGTGAGCAGGATTTTCGGGAAATTGTCATCGATTGCCTGAAGGGGACGTAACTCGCGTTCAAGCGTTTCGTTCGTCGGCGTCAGATAGGCAACCTGGAAGTAGGCGCGGTCACCGGCACGCTCGGCGACAAAATCCACCTCGGCGGCGCCCAGCCGGCCAACCGATACCGTCCAGCCGCGCCGCCGTAGTTCCAGGTAAACTACGTTTTCGAGCAACCCGCCGATATCACCGGGGCGATAACCGAGGACCGCATGCCGCAAACCGAAGTCGGCCAGATAGTGTTTCTCGTTGAATTCAAGATGCCGCTTGCCCTTGAGATCGTAGAGCAACACCCGCTCGGTCAGGTGCGCATCGGCCAGCCATTGCAACTGCGCAAGAATCGTATCCACGCCGGCCTTCACTCGCTGGTTCTTCAAAAAGGCGACAACGCGGCTGGCGTTGAGCAGATTGCCCGTGTTGTCGAAAACATAGCGGGCCAGGCGCTCCAGCAGGGCCACGTTGCGAATCTGATGCCGGGTGACGACATCCTTGAACAACACCGTATTGAAAATTGCGGTGAGATAAGGATACGCAGTCTCCTCGGAAAGCGTCCCCAGATCGTGCAGTGCGGGCAGCCCTCCGTAGTGAAGGTAGTTCTGGAACTCCGTCTCTTCGTGAACGTCGGCGGGCCGGAAGCGAAACTGCAAAAATTCGGCGTAAGACAGAGGACGGACAGGAAACTCGATGTAACGTCCCGAAAGCAGCGTTGCCAGTTCGGACGAAAGCAGACGGGCATTGGAACCGGTGATGAGGATATCGTAACCGGGTTTGCCGTTCCATGAGGCCACCGCCCGTTCCCATCCTTCGATGGTCTGGATTTCATCCACACAAATGGCAACACGCCCGCTTGTGCCCGAAAGGGCTTTCCCGACATGAGCGGCGAGATCGCGGTAGTCCCGGATCATGTCGAAAGCGAGATCCTCCTTGTCCACATAAACGATGTTCTGCTCCGGCATTCCTTCATCGCGAAGTTTCCGCATGAGTTGCCGCAGGAGAAAACTTTTCCCCGAGCGACGCATCCCGGTAATGACTTTGATTACCGGTTTCCCCAAAAAGGGAGCGATTCGTTGAATGTAAAAGTTTCTTGTATGCACGAAAATTGCAGCCCCTGCGTTGAAAGTTTCTTCCACAGGCTAATTTTTCAACCCCAAACCGGTTCTTCGACATTTTCGTTGGAGAAAGGAGAAGAGATGAAAAAAAAAAGGGGGGGGGGGGAGGGGGGAGGGATACACAGACCGTCCGGCTCATGCCGGGGCGAAGCGCGCCGCCGCCTCTTCCCCCTGCTCGTCCGTCATGATCCGCTGTCGCCGCTGGCGAAACCCGGACGGCGTCTCGCCGCGCAGCTCCAGGAACCGCCGGTTGAAATTGGAAAGGTTGTTGAAGCCGCAGGCGAAGGCGATCCCGGTGATCGTATGGTCCGTCTCCAGAAGTTGCCGGCAAGCCTGGCTGATGCGCAGCTCGCTGAGGAAACGGCTGAATGTCTTCTTCACCGTGCGGCGGAAAAAACGGCTGAAAGCCGCCTCGCCCAGCCCGGCGACCCGGGCCACGTCCGCCAGATAAATCTCCTGGTCCAGCCGCGCGGTGACATGATCCAATACTTTGTTGATACGGGCGGCTTCGCCCGGTTGCAGGGATGACCGGTAGCCGGACGAGGCCAGAGAGCGGACGCCCTTGTCCCCGGCCATGGTTTCGAGCAGGCCGAGCAGCGGCAGCAACCGTCGCTCGGCAGGCGTCTCCAGCAGGCGGGCGAGGTGATCCTTTATGCGGCCGCGGGCGGCCTTTCCGAAAACAAGACCGCGCCGCGCGCGTGTCAGCAATTCCCGGATACGCCTGGCTTCGGGCAACGCAAAAAAAGCCGGACCCAGGCAGTCGTCGCGAAACTGGAGCACCCGGGCCAGCGCCCGTCGCCGCGAAGAGGCGTCCATCCGGAAAAGATGCGGCAGATCAGGCCCCAGCAGCACGAGGTAACCATCCTGCAATTCGCCCGTCGCGTCGCCCACGATCCAGTGCCCGCAGCCGCGCACGAAATGCGTGAGTTCGTATTCGGGATGCAAGTGCAGCGGGTTGCTGCATTCGCGTCCCCTGTAGGAGAGGCAGGCGAAGGACATGCCTTCGGCGTAAGGAATCTTTTCGAAGCGAAGTTTCATCGGGAGCGCGCACAGGCCCGGTCACAGGCCCGGTCATGGATCCGGTCACGGACATTGGTCAGAAAAGTATCATGTTTTGCCGATCCAGGCCGAGCGCAAAAGAAGGCCGGTTTGCTTGAATGGGCGCCGCAATCCTGACCTTCCCGCCCGCAATCACGTCATTCCCATGAATACCCGCATCCCGTCATCCGCGCTGCCCGATCTGCCCTCCGAAGGCGTCGCCTCGCGCCTCCTCAAGGACCTGTTCCCGCCGCCCGCCGTGAAGCCCACTCGCATCGTCGTCCTCGGCTGCGGCACCGCCGTCCACTTCCCGTGGGACCATGCCTGCAAAATCTACGCCGAAGCCTCCGCGCAAATCAGGCAGGTGGTCCGCGTCGCCGGGCTGCCTGTCGAGATCGTCACCTGCGACGCGCCGTTTCAGGATCCCGTTGCGCTCGTCCGCGCGCTCGACGACCTCCTCGCCACCCGCATCGACGGCGTCATCCTCTTCCACGCCGCCTACACCTGCGGCGAGATCGGCGCCCACCTCGGCCGCTGGCTGCTCGACCACCCCATGCCGCTCCTCAGCTGGTCGTGGCCCGACCCCGTCACGGGCGGCGCCATCGTGGCCAACAGCCTGTGCTGCCAGAATTTTCTCCTCGGCATGATGGCCCGCCTCGGTGTGCGCTATGTGTGGATACACGAGCCGGTGGACGCCCCGGCCCATCCCTTCATCGAACGCTTCCTGCGCAGCGCCCGCGCCAGGTCGCGCTTCAGGCACGGCAAGCTGCTCCACGTCGGCGGCACGCGCGTCGAGGCGTTTTACGACGGGGAAACCGACGAACTCTCCGTCATGCGCCGCTTCGGCTTGCGCTTCGACCGCATCGACCTGCAAACCGCGCTCGACCGCTCCCGCAAGTTCTCCGACGCCCGCCACATCCGCCCCCTCCGAGAGGCGATCCTGCAAAACCCGCTCTGCACAAAAATCGCGCTCCCCGACGCGCAGACCGACCAGACCCTGCGCTTCGGTCTCGCCATCCTCGATTACGCGCAGGAGCGCGGCTACATCGGCTGCACGGTAAAAAGCTGGCCCGACCTCTGGTTCGCCTACCGGTGCTCCATCGACGGCGCCGTATCCATGCTCAATGACTACGGCCTCTGCACCGCCGAGGAAGGCGAGATGAACGGCCTCATCTCCTCCCTCGCCCTCTGGGAAACCAGTAATGGGAAAGCCATCACCAGCATGATGGACATCTCCGCCGCCAGCGTGGCGAAAAACCGCATCGGACTCTGGCACTGCGGGGCCTCGCCCACCCGCATGCTGCGCAAGGGCCGCACCTACGAGGCGCGCAGGCACGTCTGCCTCGAAAACGGCGACCCTTCCACGGCGGTCGGCCTCGTGCTCGAATTTTTGCTGGAGCCTGGACCCGTCACCGTCACCCGCTACCAGTCGCCCGATGCCGCCCGCTGTTTCACGTTCGAGGGGAACCTGCGCGATTGCGAACTCGCCTTCCGCGGCAACTACGGCGAGGTGGAGCCGGTCGCCGGCCATACCGCGGCCGATGTCATGGGCACCATCCTCGCCCACGGCATGGATCATCACTGGAGTTTCGGATACGGCCACCGGGCCGGCGACATCTCCATGCTCAACCACTGGCTCGGCGTCCGCGAACTGCCGGTCGTGCGCTGCCCGGACCGCCTCCAGGGTTTTTCCCGAAATCCATGAACACGCCAAGCGCCAGCGCCTTCGATGTCGTCGTTCTCGGCATGAACGTCGTGGACATCCTCACCGAAGTCCCCGCCACCATCACGCCCGACGCCAAACACGAAGTCGCGCAAATCCTCGTGCAAGGCGGCGGCCCGGCCTCGACCGCCGCGTGCCAGCTCGCCGCGCTCGGCTGGCGCACGGCTTTTGTGGGGCGCCACGGGGTCAACACCATCAGCGCCATCTCGGAAGCCGGGTTCGCCCGCTGCGGCGTGCATGCCGACCTTTTCCTGCGCGATGATCCCGCCGCCCAACCCGCCGTCGCCATCGTCGAGGTGGACCGCGCCAGGCAGCAACGCACCGTTTTTTATTCCATGGCCGGCTGCCGCAAGCTCACCGCCGCCGATGTGCCCGCGGAGTCGATACGCGCGGCGCGCGCCCTCCTCGTGGACGGTTACGAGGCCGAGGCCTCGCTCGCCGCTCTCCGCATCGCCCAAAAGGCCGGCACCCGCTCCGTGCTCGACCTGGAGGCCGGCGAACCCGCCATGCTCAGGGAACTGCTCGCCCTCGGCGCCGATGCGATTCTGCCGATTGCCGCCGCCCGCGCTCTCACCGGCGCGGAGTCGCCCGGCGACGCGCTGCGCGGACTCGCCCAATGGACCACCGCCCAACTCCTCGTGACCGACGGCTCCCGCGGTAGTTGGGCGCTCGATACCGTCACCGGCGCCGTCCTGCATCAGCCGGCCTTCCCCGTCGCCGTGGTGGACACGACCGGATGCGGCGATTGCTATCACGCGGCCTGGCTCTCCGCCACGCTCTCCGGCTGGGCGCTGCCGTTGCGCATGGAGTTCGCAAGCTGGACCGCGGCCTGCGTCGCCGAGGCGCTTGGCGGACGCACGCGCCTGCCCACGCGAGCCGCGCTCGCCGCCCGCGACCCGTCGATGCTCTCTCCCGCCCTGCGCGAACGCCTGTCCGTGTTCCTCTCATAACTGCGGAAAATCAAGAACTGATGTTACGCGATGCCTCACGTAGGGGCTTCGCTTGCGAAGCCCGCAAGGACCTGACTACAACGAGAGATACGCCAATACTGTCTGCCTGGCGCGGGCGTCGCAAGCGACGCCCCTACGGCCGATCCGCGTAACATCAGTCAAGAATTAAGGGAGAATCTGAAAATACATTTTTAACCGCGAATGAACGCGAATAGACGCGAATCCGGAAAGAAGAATGAAATGTCATAATTATCTGGATATGGATTTATTGTATTTTTATTCGCGTTCATTCGCGTCCATTCGCGGTTGGTTTGTTAGATTGGAAAAAGGAATTTTTAGAACCTCCCTTAAAAATCAAGAAAACGAACCCCACGCACACGAACACCACCTGCGCACACGAACATCTCGAATTATCCAACCTCCGGAGCGACGGCGCAGCCGCCCATTCTTAATTCTTAATTATTAATTCTTAATTCTCCTCCATGCGCCTCCTTGCCCGACGCTCCGATGTCATTGCCCGGCTCCGCCAGGCCGGCGAACAACACGCGCCCCTCCTCTGTCCCAATGCCGAGACTCCCGACGAGATGGAAGGCATCCTCCTCGGCGCGCAGCGCCATGCCCGGAGCATCGGCGCCAGGGAAGTCACCATCGGCATCGGCTTCACCGCCGGCTATCCGGACCATCCGCAACTCGGCGGCCTCGCGCTTCCCGGCCGCAGCCTCGCCGACACCGCCAGCCTCTGGCTGTATTGGCTCAACGGTTACGCCGGACGTCCCGGACTCTTCGACGAAGTCGAGGTCATCCCCTTCCTCGATCACGGCTGGGTTCCGCACGCTCCCGACCGCGAACTCATGGACGCCCGCTGGTTTCAGGACGCCGCGGGCATTCTCATGTTCGACGCCAGCGCGCATGACCTCGACGAAAACATCCGGCTCACCGCCGCCTTTGTCGCCCGTGCCGGCGACCGGGTCGTTGTCGAAGCGTGTCCGGACAAGGTTTACGAACACGCCGAACGCGAGCGCAAACAACTCCGCGAAGCCGATCTGCTCTCGCGTCCCGAAGCGGTGGATACCTTCGTGCGTCGCACCGGCGCCGATCTCGTCGTTCCCAATCTCGGCACCGAACACCGCGCCACCGGCGCCGTCCCCCTGGACTACCGCCGCGACCTTGCCCGCGAGATCACCCGCCGGGTCGGCCCGGTTCAGGCCCTGCACGGCACGAGCAGCCTCGGAGGCCGCCTCGGCACGGTCGGCGCGGACGGCATCTGCAAGATCAACTATTACACCGGCATGGCCCGCGCCGCCGCCACCGCCGTGCGGACCGCCCTCGACGCCGCTGCCACTCCCGATCCGCTCCCCGTTTCCCACACCTGCGGCAGCTTCTCGCACCGCACCCGCCGCGAAGCCGTCGCCGCCAACATCGCCGGCGTTCTCGCCACGCTCCGCGCCTGATTCCCGGCTGCCGTCCCCCCCCCCCCCGTCCCATCAAGGATTTTACGTATCTGATGTTACGCGGTTCGACTGTAGGGGCTTCGCTTGCGAAGCCCTCAAGGACCTGACACAATTGGAGATACGTCAACCC
>JAISAX010000927.1 GCA_031266495.1 Opitutaceae bacterium | reverse complement strand
CCGCCGCCCCCCGCCCCCCCCCCCCCGCCCGGCCCCCGCGGCCGCCGGGGGCGGAGCCACGGCGGCAGGGAGTCCGGGGGCGGTGAACGAGGTGGCGCGGAGGCGGGCAAACAGGCCTTCGACTTCCTTTTGCCAGAGGGCGTCTTCTTCAGTGGGGGTGAGGCCGGCGAGTTTGGGCCGAACTCGCCTGAGCAGGCCGCGGATGCCGTCGCGGATGGCGAGGTGTATCTCCGTGCTGGCCTTGATGACGTCGGCCTTGATCCAGAGGTCGCCGGATGCACGGAGGATTTGTTCGGCGTCTTTCTCGTATGCACGGAGTTCTTTCGTGATGTTCGACCAGGCTCGGCGCGCCTGCTCCGCCTCGGCTTCCTTGGCGGGATCGGCAGCGAGTGTAGCGTATTTCCCTCCGGCAATTTGCTCGGCATCACGGAGGCGTTGCAGGGTCGCGATGTAATTGGCTGTGCCGGATGCCGGGTGCGCTCCGGCTGGCGGTGATGGTCGGGGTTCGGGCGGTGGTGTGTCTGCCGTCCGTGCGGCGGCGGCAGCAAAGAGCGGTCCGGTGGCAGGGTCGATTGGCGGGGGCGGGGACACCGGGAGCGCGCCGGGGGGCGGGGATTGTGTAGTTTTCTTTTCTATACGTTTTGTCTGGACGGCAAGATCGACGATCCAGTCGGGGACGCGGTTCTTCTTGTGAAGCGAATACCAGTCATTCAGTCGCTCCGGAGCGTCGAGCGGGGGGAGGTCCGGAGGATCGGCATCGCGTCCGATGGCTATCCAGCCTTTCAGTGTGCGGAGGCTGACTGGATGGATTTTTTGTGTAATGCTCAAGCGGGTAGGCGTAGCGGGCGCGCCTGGCGGCGGGTGCAGGTGTAGTGGGCTTGAGTGTAGTGGCGTTGGGGAGGATGGGTTCGATCTCCTTGTATTCGGCGGGAGAAAGGCGGCGCTTGCCGCTGGACCATATCTTCAGAAGCGCGGCCTGGCGATCTTTCGCAAGCCGTTCGATCTCTTCGGGCGATGCATTGGTGAGGGCGGCGACCTCGAAACGGGCGCGTTCGGAGGATGGCAGCGTGTCACCGGCGGCGACCTTGGCAACCTGGTTGCGCAGGTCCGCCTGTAATACGCGGGTGGCCACATCGCCGGACAATGGGCGGGAGTCGGTTGGCGTGTTGGCGGGTTCAGACATGGCAGGTGTCGCGGACGACGGATGCGGAGCCGGAGTCGGAAAACATGCCGCCCGAGGCGGGCGCAACTGGTTCGGGGTGACTGGTGGAGGCTATCCGATCTATCCAGTCCGCGTGGAAATCGTGAGTTTCAGGACAGTTGAAGATGACAATCTGTTCAATATTGTCCGAACTCCGGAGATTGGCACTCCCTTCAATAGTGTAGTTATCTTTCCCGGACACCGTGGGGAGAAGGATAACCTTGGCATGGTTGCGCGAGACAACCGGGATGACGCCGTGAGGTTCGAGAGCACGACAAACGTCCATCCACGTCGTTGTCTTGTCCACCTGCTGAAAATAATGGCTGACAACAAGGGTAAGCCGGGCAATACGCCCGGTGGAGAGGAGGTTGGCGAGGGATTGGGCATTGGCCGTGGACATGCCGAGCGTCGCAATGCGGACGTGACCAAGCGGGCCGTGTGTGGCGATGATGGACGGGATGATGTCGCACAAAACGAAATCGCCGCGGAGGACAGCATGGGTGCGTTCGTCGGGGCCGGTCGGCAGGTGGGGAATGACGGTTTCCGCATTCTCGGGACGAATAAGCTTTTTGACTCCGCGACGGGCGATGGATTCACGCCGCTTGACTGTGCGAAACATGTTTGCCTGAAGTCCGAATTTCGCGGCGTTGGGTGGAGGGTTGTCCAATTCGGCGAGCGCATCGGCAAGGTCGATGTTGAGGGAAGGGAATGTCATGACTTATCAGATACGTTCGCAGCGCGGAATTCGTCGGTAACGTCGATGGGCGCGGTGTCGGCATCCCCCCGGATGCGCCGGACACGGCGCGAGGTGTCGAGTGCAAGGTAGCGCCGGATGATCGTGTCGCAGTGCGCCGGTTCCTGCTCGACCGCCCGGCAATGGCGCCCCACCAGATCACACGCCATAATGGTGGTGCCGGATCCCGCGAACGGATCGTAAACGGTTTGGCCGGGAAGCGATCCGTCAAGGATGAGGCGGCGCACGAGGTTGACCGGCTTCATCGTGGGGTGGAGATCGTTCACCTCGATTTTGTTTTCACGGATCACGGTCCGCCGCCAGTCGCGCAACGCCTCCACCTCGGCAACACCCGCTCGCCTCAGTCGCACGCATCTCCACCTTGATTCCTCAATTCACCAGCGTGATCGAGGCCCGCGTTGGAAAGACGCGGCATTGGGAAGATCTTAAAAATCGGCTGGCGACGTGGGCAAAGGTGTTTGGTGAACGCATCCCGGCTACCATCACTCGGGATGAGGTCATGACCTATTTGGGTTCTTCACAGAACTTAGTGGCGACTGAATATAGGAAACAAATCAGATTTGCCTCGGGAAAGGAAATGGCGAGATCGGTAAGTAACAAGGGAGCAGAAGCCTTGAGGTAATCCTTCGAGGCACATCATGTTTTCCTCCCCCTGTATTCAGTTACCACTAGATTCTGTGAAGAGCCCCTATGGTTCTTCGTGAAATTTAGTTGTAAATGGATAAAGAGGGAGGAAGGTAAGAAGAGTGATGAAAGAACAATCAAACGTAGAAGAGCATTATGGGAAGCTATTGCATTGAGCAGAGCCATGGAAGGTGAAAGAGGTAGAGAAGACAGAGGGAGGGAATTGCATTCAAATAAGGATAGGCCACAAGCGGATTAGGGATTGTGATTAAATAAACTGGACAACGATATCAACAGGAGCCAAATTGGGGAGATGAAGGACATTGACGAGGATATACTCAAGAGACGCATAGAGAGCGTATTGCCTACGCTAAACGAATATCAACGCCGGAGGTATTTATCGGCAGAA
>JAISAX010000925.1 GCA_031266495.1 Opitutaceae bacterium | reverse complement strand
CGCACACACACACACACGCGCACACACCACCACAAGTCTCCGGAAACTGAATACCATGACGACTCTCTCCCTGCGTTTGTGCCTGCCGCTGTTCCTTGCATCCGCCCTCCTGGCAAGCGTGCACGCCAGCACCGCCCCCCAGCGCGCTGACACCGCCCGGCGCCTGCGCCACACCGTCGAACTCCCTCGTGCATGGAGAGTCCAGCCCGCCGTTTCCCCCGACGCCACGCCCGCCGCTGCGGACTGGGGAAACAGCGCGACCGGATCGTGGAAAGACGGCGTCAGTCGCCAAGGCACAAGCTGGCAGTCGGCCCCGCTCCGCGACATCCATTCCCTGTGGTTCGAGCAGGAAATCACCGTGCCCGCCGACTGGAGCGGAAAAAACCTCGTGGCGGATTTTCGCCGGATCGAGGGCGACGCCATCATTTTTCTCAACGGCCACCGCGTGGCCGAGTTGCTGCGCCCCGGCGGCGAAGTTGACCTCACGCCATTCGCCGACTTCGGCGAACGCAACACCCTGCGCGTGTATCTGACTCGTGACTACACCGGAATCTCGCGCAACCACGAACAGGACCTGCTGCGCCACCACGTGCGCGCCCGGAGAAAACTCCCCATGAACGACTGGGGCCTCGGCATCACCGCTCCCGTCACCCTCACCGCCAGGTCCGCCACCGCCGCCATCACCGACATCTTCGTAAAACCCTCGTGGCGAAAAAAACAGATCGTCATCGAGATCGAAATCGCAGCCGGCCAGTCCGCGCAAAACGTGCGGGCGACCGCCACCATCCACGACTCCGCCCAAAACCCCGTCCTCACACTCGCCACCGGCCCGCTCCCCTTGCCGCCGGGCCGCTCCCTCCACATCCTTGCCGCCCTCTGGCCCGATCCCGTCCCCTGGGAACTCGACCAACCCGCCCTCTACACTGCAAAAATCCGCCTCGAAACCGCCGACGCCCCCATTGATGAACCGCCGCCCGTGACCTTCGGATTCCGCGAAATCTGGACCGAAGGCAACCAGCTCCTCATGAACGGCCATCCCTCCCGCTGGCGGCTCACCGAAATCTACGGTGCGAATAAAAACGGCCTCTCCATGTATCGACTTCTTGGCTACAACGTCGGCCAGATCCAGCCCCACGGCGACCTCTGGTGGTGCGGACGCTGGGCGCCTGAAACCCCCGTCTTTGACGAAGAACTGCTCTCCGGAATGGACCGCCTCGGCATGGGTGTCACCCTGCCCGCGCCCTCCGTCGCCTGGCTGCGTGAAGACCTTCACAAGCCCGGCGTTGCCGAAGCCTACGAACACGAAGTCGCCTATCATCTCAAAAAATACCGCAACCACCCCTCGATTCTTGCCTGGGTCGTGGCGATCAACAGCTACGTGCCAAAAAACGCCATCGAACCCGAAAAAATGGGCGTTCGGGAGAAGAACCCGCGCGGCCAGACCAAGGTCATCAACGATGCCGTTGCCATCCTCCACAAGCAGGATCCCACGCGCCTGGCCTTTGCCCACGCCGACGGCGGCACCGGCGACATCGCCACCGCCAACACCTACCTGAATTTCGTCCCCCTCCAGGAACGCGAAGAGTGGCCCAAAGCTTGGGCGACACAAGGCGACATGCCGTATTCGGCGGTCGAGTTTGGCGCTCCCTTTTCCGCCAACTACTGGAAAGGCAAACAGTTTCTCCTCACCGAATACATCGCCATGTACCTGGGCGACCAGGCCTTCCTCGGCGAAAAGGAAGCCGCCCTCGAAAAAACAATCGACTACGCCCTGCTCAACCGGAACGGCTTCGGCAAATGGGGAAAAATCGACCTCTCCCTGTATCCAAAATACACTGACTTCCTGAGCCTCTTTGTCCGCAACACCAACCGCGCCTGGCGCACCTGGGGAGTCAACGCCGGCTGGCTCTACTGGCTGATTGGCGAACGCTACGGGCACCCGACCCTCACAACCGGCGTCGATGCCTACGAGAAACTCAACTACAACTTCCTGCCCGCCCCCCTCACCGGAAAACCCGCGTGGGCAAACGCCAACTACGACATCTTCCGGCAAGCCAACCAGCCCCTCCTCGTTTACCTCGCCGGGCATCCCGTTCACACGGATAAAACCCACGCCTTCCACGCCGGGGAAACACTCAAAAAACAAATCGCCACCGTCTGGGACGGCGCCGTGCCGACGACCATCACCGCGACATGGTCGCTTAAAGACACCACGCGAGTAGGAGGGCGGGAAGGCGGACACATTCTCGTCACCGGCACAGAGAAAATCACTCTCGCCGCAGGCGAAATCCGGCTAACTCCCCTCAACATCGATCTCCCCGAAAACATCGACCGCCGCACACCGTTGTCATTGGAACTCACCGCCGCGCAGGACGGCAAAACCGTCGCGCAAGACACCTTTCCCGTCGAAATCTTTCCGCCTGTCGCACCCGTCAACGCCACCCTCCGCATCGCCCTCCACGACCCGCGCGGCAAATCCGCCGCCGACCTGAAAAAACTGGGCGTCAACCCGCGTCCCTGGGCGCCCGGCGCCTCATCCGCCACCATTGACCTGCTCATCATCGGACGCGAGGCGATCACTCCCGGCGAACCGCTCCCCTGGCGCGCCGCCGACATCCGCGACGGCCTGCGCATTCTCGTCCTCGAACAACACCCGCTCGCGTGGCGCTCGCTCGGCTTCGACACCATCGAAACCATGCCCCGCCACATCTTCGCCCGCGACCAGACCAACCCTCTCTTCAACGGCCTCGAAGCCGCCGACCTCATCAACTGGCGCGGCTCTCCCGATCTGTTGCCCGAAGCCAAACAAGTCGTTTCCTCCGACGCGCCCCACGCTCCCAAATGGACCAACCGCCACGCCGTGGCCTCCGTCGCCCTGCGCACCCCGCACGTGGCGGGCTTCACCCCGCTCGCGGAAACCGGCTTCGACCTCGCCTGCACCCCCCTCCTGCAATGGCGCGACGGCAGGGGGCGCATTTATTTCAGCACCATCGATTTCAGCAACCGCATCGGTATCGACCCCGTCGCTACACTGCTCGCCCGCAACCTGATCGAAACCGCCGCCGCCGCCGACACCGCAAACACGACGCCGACCGGACCAGTGTATTACCTCGGTGGATACTCGGGCGAAACACTCCTTGCCAAACTCGGCATTTACCCCACCCGCGGTTTCCCCGAACCTGCATCACCACAACCGCGGAATGCGCTGCTCGTCATCGGCACGGATGCCGCCGCCGCCACCACCACTACCTCTTCCGACGACGGCGAACGCATCCGCGCGTTTGCGCAGGCGGGCGGCAACGTACTCCACCTCGACAGTCCCGCGCAGACATTGCAGGCTGCCGGACTCCGCACCGCCAGGCGCACCGTTTACCGCGCCCTGCCGGAAGCAACAGCGCCCCTCCTGCGCGGCATCGGCCCCAACCTCCTCCGCTGGCAGGACGCGCTGGAGGTAAACGCCTTCACTTCCGACGGCCAGCCAGCCCAGGCCCGCGCACTCGCCGGCGGCCTCATCCTTGAGCGGCAAACCGGCCAGGGCCGCGAAGTCCACCTTCAGGTTCACCCCGCCATGCTGGAAAACCGCTACGCCGACGACTCCGACCGCCGCGAAGCCATCCAACTCGGCGTCCGGCGACTCCACCGCCTCGTCGCGCAACTCCTCACCAACCTCGGCGCCACCCCCTCCCCCGCAATAGCGGACCGCCTGGCCATTGCCCCCAAAGCCCCCTCCATAAGCACACTCGGATCGTGGCGCGTGATGGGGCCGCAACACACCGCGCAAGCCCGCGCCGCCCGCATCCTCGGCGAAACATTTCCCGGTGAGTGGGTCGCCATCCAGGGCGCGGAAAACCCCAACACCCTTCATCGCCGGGCCGATGGTGTCATGCTCGACTGGAGACGCACGGTCGAAGCCCGCAAGGACGGTTTCGTTGATCTTGCCGAAGCCCTCGGCGGCGCGAAACACGGCCACGTCGCTTACGCGACCCGTGCCATCGACAGCGACCGTGACCAAACGGTGACACTCCTCCTCGGTGTTGATTACTGGATACAAGTCTGGGTCAACGGACGCTCCATGCTCAAAGTGGACGACGCCCACGGCACACCCGTTCCCAACGCCTTCAAAGTCAAAGTCCCTCTCAAAAAAGGGAAAAACATCATCACCCTCAAAATCGCCTCCGGCACCAACGGTTTCGGATTCTGGTGCCAGTTGCAGGCCGATAACGACGCTCCCGCCGCTGCCGTGCCCGGACAGGACGCCGTGCCAAACGTCAAATTTTACACCGAGCTCTGCCACATATTCGAGCCCCACCAGTGCACCTACTGGTAGTCCTCCCCCCCCCCCGGGGCGGCGGGGCGCCGGCCAGGCCGGGGGGGGGG
>JAISAX010000910.1 GCA_031266495.1 Opitutaceae bacterium | reverse complement strand
TGAGTTCATGATGTTGTTTGGTGAAGGTTTGTGCGGGGGGGGGGGGGGAGGGTTGTGTTTTATGTATTCAGTTTGCGTTGGAGGTGCTGGTGTTGCGCGGCCAGTGGGCGAGGGCGATTTGACCGAAGCCGTGGGCGGTGTGACGCGGGTCACCCAAAAAATTGTCGCGCAGGAATGACGTCGTGTTGTTGGTGATAGAGCCGTCGTTTTGTGGTTCGCAGAACCAGACGCTTCCCGGGGGATGGAATGGTTCAAGCGGGAGCGGTTTTCTGGTGAGGGAATCCCAGCCGCCAAAGAAGAGTGGTTTGCCGATACAGGCGGAAACGAGGCCGGGAAGTTTTTCGATGGCAGAACAGGGAACGGGCGAGAGGGCGACAATGGCAAAGCGGGTATCGGCGGCGGGGGGGGGAGACGAAGAAAATGTAAGCGAATGTTCGATACGTTCGCAAAGAGCCATGCGGGATTCGCCACCGAGGATGAAACGTGATGGCACCGGATTGAAACCGGACGGAATGCCGGCAATGCCGAATCCGAGCGAGATGTTTTTGGCGAGACGGACAAAGGCCGGATTATATAAGGCGCCTTCTCCGGTGTTCAGTGTATCGGGGTCGCGTTCGAGGGCGACACGGCGTTCGAGCGTCCATAGTTCGTCGCGGTGGATGAGTTTCTCCGGCAAATGACCGGCAAGGATTTTTTCAAAACCGGCATGGGAAACGTAAAATGCTTCACATGATTTCAGTCCATCGAGAGGCATCTTGTCTGTTGACGTAGTGGCGATGACAGGCAGGCGGACGCGTTCGGGACTGATGTCAGTGAGTGTTTTTTCCTCCGGCTCCGCTGGTTGCAGGAGGGCTGCGGGTTTCCCGCTTTTTGCGAGGAAGTGCAAGGGGGCGGGAAGGAGGGGGCCGTTGTCTTTACCGTCTTTACTGTTTCTCAACAAAAACGGAGCGGTGAACCGGAGGACGCCAAGGTTGTCGGGGCCGTTGCCGAATGTTGTATTGAGAATGTCACTCCAGCGGCATTCTCCATTCCAGCCGTTGGCGCGTGCGAGGGCGGCGCGGACAGCGCCGGTGAGCGTGCGGGGGGAGGGAGGGAATTGGGAGTTGGCGTCAGTCTGGTTGTTGTAGGTGTGTCTGGTTTCGCGTTCGTATTTGTTGTAGGGGCGTCCGTCGCGAAAGAACCAGGCGTCCTGTGGGGTCAGCGCGTACCAGGTGAAGTTGTTTGCGGTTTTTGTATTCATTATTCGTTGCCTTCCTTTCCGTCGAGGGCGAGGAAACGGACGAGGCGCGTGCCGTCGAAGGTGAGTGTGTGTTTTTCGTCAGTACAGACCGTAACCAGTTGCTTGATGAGCGTGGTTGCGTCTCGGCGTTGGCGTTCCGCTTTCACGGGATCCTTGTCGAGCCGTCCGTGGACGAGTTCGGCGGTGAAGAGTTTGATGATGTTATCTTCTGTGAACTCGCCGATGTCGATACCGCCGCTGTCAGCGAGTTCCGCGAAACGTCGTCGGAGGTTGTAGAGGAACCTGGAGCTGAGCGTGTCAATGCCGTTGCCGTCGTCGTGGAATTTTTCGATGAGAGGGGAGAAAATGTTTTTGTTTTCGGCGGAGTTTGCGGGCGCGAATTTATTGAATCTTGCGGCCCATTGGCAGGTTTTGCCACCGGGTTTCAGGATGGAAATGGCAATGGCGTCGCGGTTGGTTTTGTCTTTTGCGACGTCGTCAAGGAGGTGATGGGCGTAGGCAATGACTTGGCGCAGGGGGACGCGGTAGTGGGCGAAAACTACAGCGGCGGAGATGGTCGCATTGGTGTCGGTGATGCCTTTTCCTGTAAATGTTTTTTTGTAAAGTTTGGCAGCATCGGCGGCGCAGGCGAGGGCGCGATCGAGCGGCAGCAGGGCAAAGAGGTCGTCACCGCCCGCATAAACAGTGGTGCCGTCGTAGTTGCAAACGGTGGACGGGATTTTCGAGGAGAATTCCGTGAGCGCGGCGGTGATTTTTCCGGCGCCGAGTTTGCGGATGAGTTTGCCCATGTTGTCGCCGTCCATGAGCAGCAGCGCGTAAAAATTCCCTGCGCGGTCGCTAGTGGCGTCTTCCAGTTTTTTGAGCGCAGCAATCAGTTGGGCGCGACGGTGTTCATCGCCGTCACGCATTGGTGTGTCGCTTTTGTTTTTGAGAGCGGTGCGGTTGAGATAATTGCCGGGATGAAGTGATGTGAATTCGGGGAACTCACTCGGGATGTCATCCCCCTTGATGTGACGCCGGAATTTTGTCGCTGCGATGTCCAGCGTTGAGGGCCATGAGGAGGCGTCCAGTTCGCGTCCGATGACACGCTTGGCGACGTCCGGGAAAAAGCGTTTGATGAGCGCGATGGCGCAGAGGCGTTCGCCGGGTTCGAGGTTGAGTGTAGCCCCGGTTTTCGGGTGCATGTTTTTGCGTACAGCGTTCCAGAAGTCATCCTGTTCGCGACGTTGCTGCGAGCGGATGTAGCCGGAGATTTCCTGATACTGCCCCATCAGTGAACAGTGGTCGCCGCCCTCGATGGTGGTTGGCGGCGTGCGCCAGTTTTTGCGGCGGTCAAGGAAACGTCCGTCGGGATTACCCTTTTCGTCGGGCAAGCCGACAACCCATGCGATTTCCCAGAAATTTTTGATCTGGCGGTCCCATATTTCAGAGGTGCCGTTGCCGAGTGACGCAGCGTTGGCATCGGTGTTGTCGATGTATTTTCCATAAACGGCGTCGGCGATTTTTTCCCACTCGCACTGCAATGCTTTTGTCGCCACTCGTGCCGCATCTCCGGCTTGTTTCTCGTCGGAGAATTTTGCGACAAAACGATTGGGCGCACCTGCGTGTTTGGGGTCAGTCGCGAGCAATTTTTCGAGTGTATCAAGATTTGGGAGCAAGATTTCGCCACCGTTGTTTTTGGCAGTCTGCATCGCAGTCAGCGAGAGGTGCGATAACAGAAACGAGCCGGAGAAGAGGTCTCGTGTGCGGCGCGCCTGCGCTACGAAACCTTGCACGGGACCGAAAGTGAAATGAAGGTGGGTGTTCATGGTATATTCACAAGTTGGGTATGTGTAAATTCGACAGCGCTTGGTTTTAGTGATGGCGGGACTGGATGCTCCCCATCTGCGCTCAGGATACGTGTCAGAAAATCTGCAGCGGGTTTCCAGAATGAATTGGAACTGTTTTGTTCGAGAGGAACATGCGTGCCGCCAACAGAAATTTCATCCCGCTTTTCAGGGAGAAACAACGAAGGGATAAATGTCAGCACTCCTAATGGGATATCAGTTGGTGCAATTTGATGAACATGAAAAAACAAGGGAGAGGCTCGACGTTCAAATTCCTTGCCGTTTACGCTGGCTTCTTTCTTGGCTTTTTCACTTCCATCCTTCGGCGCATAATTGTGGGGAAGTCCAAAAACGATGCGCTGAGGATGCGTTTTCCGATACGCAGGATGCATTTTCATCAGATCATGATCTGGTCTGAAATTCTCCTCACGAAATTCTCCAAGCACTTTCCCATCGTGTCCCCAACTACGAAAGAGAACAAAATCACGCCCCATTTTCGAGAGGACTTCCAACGGCGAGGTCATTCTGGTGCCTTGCAGTAACAGCACTTTACTGTGCCCTGCGGCAAAGGCTGTCCATTCCGGCAGGAGGCCATTTGTATTGGTATTTTGAGGCGAAATAATTTTTCGGAGTTCATGAATGAAAATGTCTATCGTATCTGGTGGATTCCATATTTTGCCTCCGACATCCAGTTGAGTCAATGTCACGTTTCCATAGCCGCGCCGACTCCGGCTTCCGAGACCGCCGAGGAGTCCAAGTAGTTTTATAGCATCGGCAATATCGGCATCACATGTCTTGCATCTGGACATGATATTGACGGTGAACTCGAATGGCGCAGCGAGGCAGGGACGGATGAGTTGTCCAGCCTTGGTGTTCTTCTTCGATGAACCAAAGGCCTCCATGAGGCCATAACCCAGATACCGGGCACCATCGCCGACGATATCGTTCTGTTGCATATTTGCAGTAGCTGCTTTGGCGCCAGTTTTGTTGAGCACGTTTCCGTTTGGAATTTTTGTCGGCATTGAAGACATCGATATGGAAAGCAGGAACTTTGCCTGTCCTTTCTCGCTGCTGCCGAAGAGCGCGGCTTCTCTCTCCCGGAGGGCGGCGACGGTGTTGATGCCGCGGTTCCACATCAGCGCCCTCCACCAGAAGCGTAATGCGCCCTTGATGCTGGCGGGGCGCAGTTCGGCTTCGCTTGTCGGGTCCGCCCCACCGAGAAACATCGGCGTAACGACACGAAAATGGGCAGTGAGGTGGCTGTTCATGGCTGGCATTGTGGTTTTTGAGCTGTTCGTGTTACGGGAATTAGTTAGTACAGGGGTGATGAGGTCAAGCGCGGTTTGATGGCGATGGACGAATTTTGATGTCTGGAAACAGGATGATCCTGCGTTTCCATCCCTTGGTGAGGAACCCGATCCTGATGTGGTGAATCGGATGGCGCTCTCTTGGTCCGAACCTTGGCCCGGACCAAGGTTGACGGATCGGCCAAAGCGTATCCTGTTTCCCGCTCTGTCTGCACATTCACCGTGCTCCGCGCACAAAATCGTGCGGCTCCTTTGAAGAGCGTTCCGGGTGTTAGTTGCAAACCAGGCAATGCATTCTTCCCGCGCCGTTCATTCTTGGACAGCGCGGCTCTTTTTATATGTGCCAAAACGGTAATCATCAGAAGTAGCGTGCGTTATCTCACTTTTTCGATCCTTCCGCGTCGGCGGCGCGCAGGAGGGCTTCGAGCCAGGCAAGGCGGAAAATGCCGAGGGCGGGGGCGTCGCGCAGGGCCAAGGCGCGAGTCGTCCAGGAGGGTCGTGGATTACCTTCCGCATCAAGGGCGTCGCCCATCCGCATCGGCGTGAGGTCGAGTTTGAGCGGAGTGGCGGAATCGAGAGGAACTTCGCTGATCGAGAGGGTTTTTGCCGGGTTGTCGGAGCCGGAGTTGGAGTCGAGGGCGGGATCGAGGCCGGGGTCGGGACGCAGATCGTCTTGCCCGATGCCGCGAGCATAAAGGCGATCGGACTCGGACGGGTGGGGGGGGGGGGGGCGTTCACCGGGGTGGGGGCGGGGGGGGCGGCGGAGGTGTCCG
>JAISAX010000886.1 GCA_031266495.1 Opitutaceae bacterium | reverse complement strand
CCGCCGCGTCCTCGCGCACCCCGCCGTCGCGGACAAGACCTTCCTCATCTCCATTGGCGACCGCACCGTCACCGGCCTCGTCGCGCGCGACCAGATGGTCGGCCCCTGGCAAGTCCCCGTGGCCGACTGCGCCGTCACCGCCGCCGCCTATGATGTTTACACCGGCGAGGCCATGGCGTTGGGCGAACGCACGCCCGTCGCCGTCAACGACGCCGCCGCCTCCGCCCGCCTCGCCGTCGGCGAAGCCCTCACCAACCTCGCCGCCGCCTGCATCGCCGACCTCGGCCACGTCAACCTCTCCGCCAACTGGATGGCCGCCCCCGCCCTCCCCGGCGACGCCGCCGATCTGTACGCCGCCGTCCACGCCATCGGCATGGAGCTGTGCCCCGCGCTCGGTATCACCATCCCCGTCGGCAAGGACTCCATGAGCATGAGCACCGGGTGGACGGAAGCCGACCCCGTCACCGGGAACCAGCGCCAGAAGCGCGTCACCGCGCCCGTCTCGCTCATCATAACCGCCTTCGCCCCCGTGGCCGATATCCGCCGCACGCTCACCCCGCAACTCCGCACCGACGCCGAAGCCGGCGGCGAGACGGAGCTGCTCCTTGTCGACCTCGGCCGCGGCCGGAACCGGCTCGGCGGCAGCATCCTTGCGCAGACCTTCAGCCTGACCGGCGACACCCCGCCCGATGTGGACGCCCCCGCCGACTTGCGCGCCTTCTGGAACGCGATCCAGGCGCTCAACGCCGGGGAAAAACTCCTCGCCTACCCCGCCCGCAGCGACGGTGGCCTCTTCGCGACGATCTCCGAAATGGCCTTTGCCGGCCACACCGGCGTGGACGGGGAACTCCCCCCCGCCCCCTCCCCCCCCCCCCCCCCCGGTAGCGCGGACATCCGGCCCGTGGACGTTGCCTCACCGCAAAGTGGCGCGGGCGTCCCGCCCGCATCCGGCGGCGTGGCACGGGCTTCCTGCCCGTGTGACGACGCGCAGCGTCGCCTCCTTCCCTGTCCCCTCGCGCAACTCTTTTCCGAAGAACCCGGAGCCGTCCTCCAGACCCGTGTCGCCGACCGCGACGCCATCCATGCCATCCTCCGCGCCCATCGTCTCGACGACGCCACCTCGCGTATCGGGAAACCCAACACGACAAAAACCCTCCGCATCCGCGCCGCCGACGGCGACGAACTTTTCGCCGAAGACCTCTTCACCCTCCGCGCCATCTGGAGCGACACCACCCGCCGCATCGCGGCCCTCCGTGACAACCCGGACTGCGCCGAATCCGAATACCGCCTCAAGCTCGATCCGACCGACCCCGGCCTCACGCCGAAGGTCACCTTCGACCTCTCCCCTCCCGCCGTCGCCGCCCCCGCCGTCCTGCTCAAGGCGCGCCCCCCGATCGCCATTCTCCGCGAGCAAGGCGTCAACGGCCAGACCGAGATGGCGGCGGCTTTCACCCGCGCCGGCTTCCGCGCGGTGGACGTCCACATGACAGACGTCTTGACGGGCCGCATCCGCTTGCGCGATTTCCGCGGACTCGCCGCCTGCGGCGGCTTCAGTTACGGCGACGTCCTCGGCGCCGGCGAGGGCTGGGCCAAGAGCATCCTCTTCAACCCCCGCGCCCGCGAGGAATTCGCCACCTGCCTGGCCCGCCCCGACTTCTTTGCCCTCGGCGTCTGCAACGGCTGCCAGATGATGAGCAACCTCCACGAAATCGTCCCCGGCGCCGCCGCCTGGCCGCGTTTTGTCCAGAACAAGTCCGGACGCTTCGAAGCCCGCGTCGCCTCGCTCCTCATCGAAAAAAGCCCGAGCATCCTCTTCGCCGGCATGGAGGGCAGCGTCCTGCCCATAGCCGTTGCCCATGGCGAAGGGCTTGCGGAGTTCCCGACGCCCGCCGCCGCCGACCGGTTCAACGACAGCGGCCTGGTCAGCGCCCGTTACGTGGACAACCTCCACCGCGCCACCGGCCTCTACCCCCTCAACCCCAACGGCAGCCCGCACGGCATCACCGCGATCACGACGCTGGACGGCCGTGTGACGATCCTGATGCCCCATCCCGAACGCGTCTTCCGCACCACCCAACACAGCTGGCACCCGAAAAGCTGGCTCGCGCACGACGATTCCCCCTGGATGCGCCTCTTCCGCAACGCCCGCGCCTGGGTCGGCTGAATATAGCTTGCTTTATTTTAGCGTCCTTCAGCGTTCTTTAGCGGTCCCCCCCCCCCTCCTCCGGATCCCCGGCTTGCACCGGGCGGGGTTTTGCGTTGATGTGGCGGGAATTCACACGCCGTGTACCGCACATTACTGAAGGCCAAACTGCACCGGGTGACGCTCACCGCCGCCGATCCCGATTACGAAGGATCGATCTCCATCGACCGCGCGCTCTGCCGCGCCGCCGGCCTGCTGGAGTACGAGCAAGTGGATGTGCTCGATATCAACAACGGCTCCCGCTTCACGACCTACGTGATCTACGGGGAATCCGGACAAGTGCAGGTCAACGGAGCCGCCGCCCGGCTCGTGCGCCCCGGCGACCTGGTGATCGTGCTCGCCTATTGTCAGCTGGAAGAGGCGGCAATCGCCACGCACAAACCGCGTGTCGTCCTGATGGGACCGGGCAACCTCATCGCCTCGACGCAAGACAAGCCGCTCGATCTGCCCTGATCGGGAAGGGCCGGGAGCGGGAAGGTCCGGGGAGCGGGAAGGTCCGGGGATCGGGAAGGTCCGGGGATCGGGAAGGTCCGGGGATCGGGAAGGTCCGGGGAGCGGGAAGGTCCGGGGAGCGCACGCGTCTCGCGTGCCGGCCTGGGCGTCCTCGCCCAGGCCCGTTGCCTCACCGCCGTCCCCCGGATTGCCCGGCGAGACGCCGGGCAATGCACGCGAGACGCGTGCGCTCCCCGGACCGGACCGGCCCGACCCGACCTCAA
>JAISAX010000861.1 GCA_031266495.1 Opitutaceae bacterium | reverse complement strand
CCACGTCGGTCTGGCCGCGCCCGCCAACCTCTCTTTCGACCAAAACCCGCGCTTGTTAACTCCGCCCTGACCGGTTCCCCCCCCCCCCCCGGAAAAAGAAGAACAGGCCCATTGCCAATGGATGCCCCTTTCAGCAGCACCAGGAAAAGTCATTGGCCGGTGGCTCCGGTCGCCGCATACCGTCAGCTATTTCAAATACACCGGCGCGGACGTGATTGTGAAAAATCCGTTTCCGGGGAGCACGGGCTGACCAAGATAACCGGTTCCGTGCCCGGAGCTGTTTGCCGGCACGGTGAAGGTTTTCCCGTCGTGCGCCCAGGCAACCCGCACGGCGCGCTTCCCGTCCGCGCTCGCGAAACGAAGCACGCGTCCGTTGTTTTCCGGGACCGGTTCCTCGCCCGCGAAACGCAGTCCGTCGAGCTGACGGGTGAGCACGGCAAACGCCACCGCCGCCGGACGCGGCTGGTTGTAGTCGAAGAGATTCCTGGTCACATGAAAGTGCAGGTAGTGGTTGTCCATGCCGTCATACCAGAAAAGTTTTTCCACTCCCCCTGCGAGCATCCCGGCGCTCCAGATAACGAGTTCGCGCGCGGCCTGGTCGGGTGTGATTCCGTTGGTGCTGGGCAGGTTCACCGGATGCGTCGATGTGGTGAAATTGATGATACCCCACTCCGAATTCCAGATCTCCGGACCGGAGCGTCCCGCGTCGCGCAACGCCTTTTTTATTGTATCCAGTTTTTCGGCATAAATCCGGGGCTGGTCAAAAATCCGTTGCCGGACGTTCAGGTAAAAATGGAGGGAATAGACGTCCACATGCCGGAACGCGCCGGTCTCGATGAGGCGTGGCGTGAAATCCTCCTGGTACCCTTCGGGATTGCCGCGTTTTTTCAGGTAATAGGCCGGCGAGATAACGATCTTCGCCGCGGGATCAATCCCGCGGATCAGCGGCGCGCTGTTTTCCAGAAGCATCGCGTATGCCTGCGCGTTTGTCATGCCTGGTGGAGGACGCAGGAACGGGATGTCAGGCTCGTTCCAGATTTCCCAATACCGGATGCGATCCTTGTAACGCGTGACCATGCGCCGGACGTATTCGCGCCAAGCTTCCCAGTCCGCGGGCAGGTCGGCCCTGGAGTCCATGTAATCGGTGCCCGGGCGGTAATTGTCAGGGTCGCGGGCGGCCCAGCGCGGCGTGCGGTCCAGGTTGAAAAGGATGCTCTTGCCCGCCTTGCAAAACAAATCGACCTGACGGTCCGGATACACCCACACGTCGCGCTCCGGCTGGACGGCCGTCCACTTCGTCCACAGCGGATTATTTGTCCTTAACCACTGGATACCCATGTAGCGCATTTTTTCCAGGCCGTATTCGCATCCCTCGACGTGGATGCCGAAAGGGGACTCTTCCCGAGCGATGCGACCGGTGGGCGGCACCACCGCAAGATTGATCACGCCCGCGCGGGGTCGCGCCCACGGCGCCTCCCAGCGAAGTTGCCACCAGCCAACCGGAAGGTTTTCCACCCGGTGCATCCGCGGGCCGTCCGGCGTGGCGAGTTTCCAGTTTCCGGTCCGCAAGGGGTTGCCATGCACGTCCACGATTTTCCACAAAACCTCGCGCGCCTCGCGCACTGCCTTGTCCGCTCCGCCTTCCGCATGGTGAAGGGTGATGACCGGCGTTTCCCCCGCTTCGTAAAAAGTCATGGCCCGGTCAGGCTCCGCTCCGAAAGCAGGTGAAGGCCCCTCCCCCCCCCTCCCCTCGCCGCCGTTGGCGGCGATGTGCGCCAGCGCTTTTTCCGGTTCGTGCGTGAGAACCAGATACGCGATTTCAAGTTCGCCGCCCTCGCCCCCGGAGCCGGACGCGACGAGTTCGGCGCGCGCCTGAAGCCCTTCCTCCAGCGGTGGCCGCACGGCGAGCGCAAGATCGGTCCAGTCCGCGCCAACCCGCGAACCATTGGTTTCCGGAGACGGAAAGGCGGGGCTGAAAATGCGCAGCGTGACAGGCCCGGAATTTTTTTCGCCAACCCGGCGCACGCGGGCAAGCGCGGTCAGCGAACGGCCCGGAACAAGATCCGCCATCGTGGTCAGCAGTTGCGCGCTGTGGTCGCCAAGTCCGAGCACGCCGACCGTTTTCCCGTCGGGAAGCGCTCGCGTGGAAAACGGCGGAGGATTGAGCGAATACTGGTCGCCAGTGCGAAGTGGATACTGCGTGCGGCGGTCGATGGCGGCGCTGGTCGCGTAGCCGACACGACCGAACAAAAAAGCGGGGTTGGCATTGAGCAGCGCAAGGTCACGGGCGTCGCCGGTCGAGGCCGCACGGGAGGCAAATCCGGCGGGGGTTTCCTCCAAAATATCGAGGCGCTCGATGAGCACGTCGCACACCCGCGGAAACGCGAGAAAGAGGACGTACTCCGGAGCGTCGGAACGCGCCTCCACGAAAAAGACGCGGGTCTGCCATTCGGGTCCGGCGTCGAGCGTGCGGCGGACGGCGAACGCCTTGTACGGCGCGCCGCGCTCCCGGATCATGAACTCCACGGGCGCGGAACCGGCGAGGGATTTCATGCGCAGGGAGATCGTGTAGATGTTGCCCTTCCGGATACTGATCGCTGGTCCCTGCAACTGGGCGCGTCCGGCGCCGATGCGCGTGAGCGTGACGCGCTGGGCCTTCAGTTCCTCGAACACCTGGCCGGCGCGGTAGGCAACGTCCACATCGGCCCAGCTTGAGTTGTCTCTCCAGCCTCTGGCGATGCCATCCGGCTGTATGTCTCCGAATGGATACGCGTGTTTTTGCGCGGCGTTGGCCGGCGCGAAAAAGAAATGCGCGAAGGCGCACAAAAGCGCGAGGCAAGGGAAGGGAGATCGTGGTTGGCGCATGGGAAAACAGGTTGTGTGTGTGTGTGTATTCGCGGACGGATTGAATGGCCGGATCGCTTGTGAAGGGATGACAAGGGGCTTCGCTTGCGAAAGCAAAGCCCCTGCTTCGGTGTTTCCTGATTTTTGTCGGCTTCAGCGACGGCGACGATGGCGGCGGAGGAAAAGGCCGGAGGCGAGGGCCAGCGCGCCAAGAAGCGCGGCGAGCGTGGCCGGTTCGGGCACGGCAGCCGCGCTCGCCGAGAAGCTGACGTTGTCGATTTGCGCGATGCCCCGGCGGTCCCCGTTTTGGGAGCTGATGAATCCGTAAATATTTTCCGCTCCGGACAATCCCGTGTTGGTGACGGTCTTTTCGTAGGTGAGAAGAGCCGCGCTTGTATCCACATTTCCGTTATCATCCGAGGAATAGAGTTTCGCCGTGCAGGTGTAACTTGCGTCCGCGGCGTTGTGGATGATTGTCGTTTCCCAGAAATACCACTTGTCGAGAGCCAGGGGCGCCTCCGTGACCGAACCCAGCGTCTGACCTTCGGCGTTGTTATAGGAACCGAAACCCCAGGTTTCCGGAATCCCGTCCGATGTCCCGGTGGCGCCGGGGCGAAGCATAATGGCCAGGGAATACTGTTTCCCGCCGCCCATTGGATCCGGACGCGGGATGGCAACCGTGCCGGTGTTCACCGTTCCCGCTCCCGTCGTGTTGACATTTCCATTACCAAATTCCGGGATGGCGAGTGTGCCGAATCCCATGACGAGCGCCAGGCCGCCACCGGAGAGCACGCAGTCCTTGATCTTGATGTAGGTGGACAGGGTGGCGGTGGAAAAATCCCCCGTGAATGCCGTCCTGGTGGCCCATCCGAAAATGTCGGCGTATGGCGCCGGAGGCTGTCCTCCGCCGCTGCCGGCGAGTCCGGTGCCGGAAGAGTAGGTGAGGTCGCCCATGGCGCGCGATTCAAGCGCGCCCGTGGTGGTATTCGCGGTCACTTGCGTGCCTTCGTTGAGGTTGTCGCTGATCGCCGAGGGCGAGTTGAAGTCGATGAACACCGACTGGGCCGCGAGGCCGGCCGGGAGAAGCGCGAGGCTGGCGGCAACCTGAAGCAGGTTGCGAAGGGAGAGGTGGCGGGTTGTTTTCATAATGTTGTCCGGAGTTTGAACAAGACAGGATTTGTAGTGAGTTGTTTGATACCTGTGACGGCTTTCCGGAAAAAAACCGGCAGGATGCCTTTCGCAAGCCAGATACCTTCTTGATCGATTGAATGACAACAGATTCAGTTCCTTTTCAAATTATCCCCGGAAAATTCCCCTTTTCCCTCTCCTCTACCCACACAACCTGTCAGGACATTGAACCGGGTAACTGCCCTCGCGCAGCCTCTTCCGCCTGCCAAATTTTTCCCGGATTCAGAATTTTTGACTTGTCTGGGTGACTTTTGATCGATCACAAGTTTCGCCCATATCTTTTGAACCTCTGCCGCCGCGCGGTCTCCCATCCTCTCTCTCGCCTGCCCGCGGGGGGGGGGGGGGGGGGGGGGGGGGGGGGGGGGGGGGGGGGGGGGGGGGGGGGGGGGGCGCGCGG
>JAISAX010000802.1 GCA_031266495.1 Opitutaceae bacterium | reverse complement strand
CTGGAGAAAAAGTTCCAGCGTTCGGTGGCGTATCGTGAATCCAGCCGCGACGGGAAAAGAGCGCGGAAGGCATCGTCGGTGTAATGAAGAGAGGCGAGGGCAAGAAGTTCGCGGAGGGGGGCGCGGGCGCCGGTCTGGTTGTCGCCTTTCCAGCCGGGAGGAGACCAGCGGACGTCCGGATTGGCGTAGGGAGCGAGGCGTTCGAGGCAGACGCGAAGGCGGGGGGCCGTATCAGCGGCGGAGACCTTGTGTTGCCACCAATCGATGCCGACGTGACCGGCTTGAGTGGCAAGGATGAGGAATCCGCGGGTGTTCATGGTGGAGTAGCCGAGGGGGCTGGCGCGGTTGAGTTCGCGGCGCTGGCTGCCATCGGGTGCGGCTTGACGGGCCAGGCGGCTGGTGAGGGCGGTCGTCACGGTGTCGCGGGCAAGACGGGTGCGTCCGAGGACAAGGGCGAGTTGGGTGACTTGTGCGTCATACCAGGTGCCGAGGTTGTTGGGCTGGTTGCGAGCGCCGAGTCCGTTGGGGCTGGTGATGAGCCAGTCGAGGTAGGTGGAGAGCCAGGCGCGCATGGCGTCGCGATCGACGGCAGTCCAGGAGGGGGAGGCGGCGGATTCGAGAAGGGCAAGGCCGTCGGTGAGATTGATGAGGACGAGGGCTTCGATGACGCCCACGTCCCGGCCATCGTTGTGTCCGGGGATGGCCTGGGCGTGGTTGAGGTTGGGGTTCATGCGGGTGGCCGGATCGAGAAACCAGACACGGGCCAAAAGGGCGGCATGGGCGGCGCAGGGTTCGTATCCTGTAAAATAATACGCGAGGGAGAGCGTCCAGATGTTGGCGGAGGTGCGGTTGAAGGCGGGTTGGTCGGTGCCCGTGCGGCTGGCGGGGTTGGTTTTGCCGTCGCGGCGGATGTAGGGAAGTCCGTCAGGCTTGGCAGGGTCGGGCCACCAATAGGGGCCAAAGCTGAAGTAGTCGTGTTTGTCGCCGCTGGCGGCAGTCAGTTTTTTGTCCATGACGGAGGCGGGCGGCGTGGCCAGCGCGGCGTCAGCTTCGGAGCGAAGGGTGGCGAGCGCAGGGGCGAGTTGTGGGTCGGCCGGGTTGGCGGAGAGGCGGGCTCGGGTGGCGGCAAGCGTTTGCGCGGGCCAGGAGAAAATCGCCGGCGCCGGATCGGTTGCGGCCACGATGGCTACCGGCCCGATGAGCGAGGAGGCCGCGATGAGAAAACGTAAACGGCAGCGGCGATTTTTCATGACATGAATGCGCGGGGGGGGGGGGGGGGGGGGCGGGATCAACGGCGATGCCGGAGAATGGCGAGGGCGAGAATGGTGGCGCCCGCGAGGAAGGCCCAGGCGGAGGGCTCGGGTACGGGCGCGGGGATAGCGGAGTTGGCGAGGTCAGCGGTGCGTACGTCCTTGAGTTGATCAAGGACGAGGACGCTGTCCCAGAGGCGGATGTCATCGATGTAACCCCGGAAGGCTTTTTGTTCGGTGAGACCGTTGCCAACCGCCAGTTGTGTAGCGGTGATGCCTCCGAGCCCGACGGCTTGTGTCGTGGACGCCCAGATCAGTTTCACATCGGCTGTATCCGTGCCGGCATAGAGTTTGACGTTACCGGAAGACAGCGTGCTGTCGTAGGAGACGGCAAAAAAAGTCCATTGATTGGCCTTGTTCAGAATATTGGTCGGGTCAGTGCTGGTGCCTTTCACCGTGAGGCTGGTGGTCCCGATGCGGACAGTGAATCCCATGTTCGCCGAGGGACTGGCCACGGTGCCGCTGAAATAGACGGAAAAGGCATCGGTCTGGATCAGGTATGCGTCTTTCTGGTAACCGGGAGCACCGGTGGTGTGAAACCACCCGCTCAGGGTAAAGGAGGTGGAGGAGAAGAGGGTGTCCGCGCCATTGCCGACTTTGAACACATCGCCGGCACCGCCCAAAGCGCCGCCGGTAACGTAGTTATTAAACGCGCCATCATCGGTTCCGTTCGTCGCGCCTGTCAGTCCGGCGCTGTTGGTTGGTTTGGATACAACACCTCCCGCGCTATCATGGAACGTGCCGGTTGCAGTGTCAGTGCCTGTCGAGGTGGCCGTGCTGGACGCAGCGGTGGAGTTGAAATTGAACTCCAGGACAGGGGCGGGGACGGCGGCGGCCACGGAGCCGGCAAATGCAAGGGCCAGTCCGCTGATGCCGAGCAGAGTCTGCGACACGGGTTGCCGCCGCGTGAAAACGATTGTAGTTAAAATATGATGACGATTGGTTTTTTGTTGTTTGTTCATGATGTTTGCGAGTGGTGGTTATGGACGGGAAGAGCCGTGGTTTGAGGATTACTGCATGAGCGAAGGGGGGGGGAGGGAGGGGGGGCGGATGAGAACGTGAAGTGTGATGAAAAATCAGTTTTTCCAGGAGTCGTCCGGCACGAGCTTCACATGGCTGTCGGCATAAAGGCGAAGGCGGTGGTGATCGTAAACGCCGCGGAGCGGGAGACTGGTTTTCCAGGTGCCGGAGACGTCCTGCACCTTCTGGTCGGCATTGCAGATGATCCATCGAAGAGTGATGGAACCAGGCAGGTTGTTGAGGTCGGTCATGGTCAATGGCGGCACCATGGGGTCCACGTTCTGCGTGCCGAAGGGACGGGGCTGAGGACCGGTGATGACGGGTAGATTCGGATTCTGCACGAAGTGGGGAACGTTGTTGGAGGAGCCGGGTTTTTCCCGCACAAATCCGGGGCAGATGAGCAACGGCACACTTATACGCACGCCGGCGGCAAGCGTGGTGTAATCCGGGAGCCCGAGGTAGGGGCCGATATAGCTGGCGAAAGCCCGCGTTTTCGGGTCGTCCGTGTTGCCATAACCGTGGAGAAGGCCCAGCGCGGAGGGACCGGGCAGACGGTCCTTGTTATCGACGGCATAGGTCTGGACGGCAACGCCGACCTGCCGCAGGTTGCTGATGCCAGTGGCCTTGCGGGCAGAGGCGCGGACTTTGCCGACAACAGGGAGGATAATGGCGGCCAAAACGCCAATGATGACGATGACCGTGAGCAGTTCGATCAACGTGAAGGCCGTGCGGTCAAGAACACAGCGGGCGGGCGGAGAGTGTAGTGGATTTTGCCTGTTCGGGGTCATGGGAAGAGCGATAACGCGGGCTTGTGGCGAGACAAAGATCACAGTTACTCTTGCCGATGAGTGAGCACTTCCGGGAACAATCGCAGGATCGTGACCATGAACGACGTGGCCAAAGCCGCAGGCGTTCACCAGACAACGGTGTCGCTGGCGCTGCGCCGGCATCCCAGTATCCCGGAAGCCACGCGGGAACGGATTCTGGAGACGGCTCGCAAGCTCGGCTACCGGCCAAATCCTCTCATCGCCGCATTGATGGGACAGTTGCGCAACCGCCAGCGCAAAGGCCGGGCACGCCGGACGGGCGTGGGCGCGGGCGCGGTGCTCGCGTATCTGACGAATCATCCGGCGAAAATGCCGTGGCGAAAAGAGACGGCGTTCAGCGCGATGTTTACCGGAGCCGTCGCGTGCGCGGAGGAGTTGGGTTTTGCCTTGCAGGAGTTCGATCTGGCGGCCGACGGGATGAGTCCGGAGCGAATGCGCGACATCCTGCTGGCGCGCGGTATCAGGGGTATTATCATCGCGCCGCTGCCCGGCGACCAGACAAGGCTGGAACTGGATATCGAGGGGTTTGCCGTCGTCTCGCTGGGCGTAAGCCTCCAGTCGCCGCAAGTGGAACGCATCGCCAACGACCATTACCAGTCGATGCAGGTGGCGTTTCGCCAGTGCCTGCGGCGCGGTTGCCAGCGAATCGGTTTTCTGATCAGCCGTGAACTTTCCGACCGTCTGGAAGGACGCTGGCTGGCCGCGTTCCTGCGGGAGCAACTCCAGGTCCCGGCCTCGCGCCGCCTCCGGCCATTGTTGCTCCCCTCCTTCATGCGTCACAAATGCGAGGCCGGGATCGGCGCGTGGTTGTCGGAGGAAAAGCCGGACGTGGTGCTGGCGCCGCTCGCCGCCTGGCAGCACGACTGGCGGCGGATGATTCTTCAACTCGCGGGGAATCCGGACACCGGTGTAGTAAATCTCACACTACCCCCTGATCCGGGAAATTTTTCCGGCATCCAGCAAAACGCGCAGAAACTCGGCCGGATCGCCGTCGAGCGCGTGGCGGCGCGGCTTCAGCACAACGACCTCGGCCCGCTCCACATCATCCAGAACACCATGCTCCACGGCGAATGGCACGACGGGGAAACGCTGCCCGACCGGGCAGGTGAAACGAAACGGTGACGGACAGATTTGCGCATTCTGCCGCGACAGCGGAGATGAAAATAGTGTCAGACCCTTCGCCATCGGAAACCGGCTTCCCGTCGCTCAGGGAGCGATGAACAGCCGCCACCGCTCCTTCGTGTATCCGGAATCGGACAACTGCGGCCCGAGCAGCGCCCGGAAGGCCGTGTCCGTATAATGGACAGAGGCGAAAACCAGCAGGTCACGGACGTCGGCGCGGGCGCCGCCCTGGTCGCCGTCCTTGCCATGAGGTGGCGTCCAGGGGATCTGCGAACTGGCATAGGGGGCAATAAATTCGTAAGCGTAAGCTTGAGTGCCCCCTCCCCCCTGCCCCCTGCACCGGTAGAGTGATAAAGTGAGAGGATGAACAGCACCGACATCAGAGCGGAAGACCAAGGGGAAAAGAACGAGCAACAAGACAGGAGCGAGGTTGCGCCGAAGAGGGAGCGACGCGCAGAGCCAATGGAAATGTTGTCGTCGGAGACGCGGGCAACAATGCTGACGGCAACGGAGGGGGCGACGGAGACGGAGGAGTTGAAGGAGGACGGGAAGAGGGACCGGAAGGGGAGAACGGTGTATACGGAAGAGAGGAAGGAAGAACTGATGAGGGAGTACGAACAGAGCGGGGAGACGGTGGAGGGGTATGGGAGTTCATCGCCATTACTGCGACCGGTCGCCCGGATAAAGAGCGATACGGACGTGATGAAACAGTGCCAGAGGCGAGGCACGAGGGGCGAGGCGCTTCGCGCCTCGTCGCAGCGGCAGGAATGCCGCCGCTCCGGCTTCTGCCTGCGTAACATCAGTCAACATCATCGGGCTCGCCCGCATCGTGCGGCTGGTGAAGCCGTGAGCCCGCCCGCAGGCCAATATCCGTCCAGATTGTGCCAATAAATGCGCAACAACCATCCTTGCCGCATGGATTGAGACAGCATCTCAGTTGAGGCGTTGTGATTCCCGATTCCAATCTCACTGTCTGTCCTGATCCGGTCCGGCATCTTCCGGAGGATCCCCGCTGGCAGGTCGCGCGCCTGGATGCCGGGAGCCACACATTGTATGCCATCACCGGCAACGACCTCGCCCCCGCAGATCTCGACGCTCCGCTTGAAGCGCTTCTCGCCGGACGCGATGCGGTGCGGGCTGCGCAGTACATCTTCGGTTCCGTTCCGGCCCCGACCCCCCTTGCTGCGTCCGGCCTTTCCCTGGCCCCCGCATCCTTCCCGATTTCCGGCGCCACCCTGCTTGACGGACAACGGGGCGGTCGGACGGTTTCGCCACGGCCCGCGGCTCCCGCGCCCATTGCTGCCGCCCCGCTCTCGACGCAACTTTACGCGATCAGCCCCGCCGCCGCCGTCACCCCGGTCGTCCACCAGGGCCGCCGCGCCGGTGTCGTTTTCGAGGATGCGCATGCCCGCTATTGCCTGCTCGGCGACCTCACGGCCGACGACCCCACCGCCTCCCGCGCCGTCCAGTGCCGCCAGCTTTTCGAAAACATGGAAGGCGCGCTCGCGGTCGCCGGACTGGAGTTCACGGACACCGTCCGTACCTGGCTTTACGCCGACGCCATCCTCGACTGGTACGACACGCTCAACCAGGTGCGCACCCGGTTCTTCAACGAACGCGGCGTCTTTGCGAAACGCGTGCCCGCCAGCACCGGCATCGGCGCAGCCAACGCCCGCGGCACCGCCATCGTCGCCAGCCTCCTCGCCATCCGCCCCCGTGCCCGTCCCGCACCGGACGGCGTTGCATCCGGCGCGCCGCTGACCATCAGCCCGCTGCGTTCCCCGTTGCAGGGCTCGGCCGAGGATTACGGCAGCTCCTTCAGTCGCGCCATCGAGATCGCCCATCCCGGCAATGGCGCGCGCGAGATCTACATCTCCGGCACCGCCTCGATCGAGCCCGGTGGCCAGACCGTCCACGTCGGTGACGTGGAAAAACAAATCGCCCTCGGCATGGAAGTCGTTGCCGCCATCCTCGCCGACCGGCGGCTCGGCTGGACCAACGTCAGCCGGGCCATCGCGTACTTCCGCGATCTCGAAAAAGACCTCCCGCGCTTCCGCGGCCACCTCGCCGCGCACGGACTCGACGACCTTCCCGTCGTCTGCATGCAGGCCGACATCTGCCGCGACGATCTCCTCTTCGAGATCGAGGCCGATGCCTTCTCTCCGGGTGCGCCCGCCTGATCCGGA
>JAISAX010000754.1 GCA_031266495.1 Opitutaceae bacterium | reverse complement strand
CTGCGAAGGCATCAGCGCCCTGCGCAACGGCACCGGCCTGATCGGCCTCTGGCGCAGCATCCTCTTCGGGCAAAACGTCCCGAGACCTATCGCCACCGATTACCAGGCAGAACTTGCCGGGCAGGCCCCGTCACCCCCTCCCCCCGCGTTATCCTCGACGCACACTATCAAACCCATTCCGCCACACCAACCCACCAACACGAAACCATGAAACGTATCACACACATCATTACAGCAATCCTCGCGCTCGCCCTCACCGGCTGCACCACGGTCAACACCACGAGTAGCGACGGAGCCACTACAACCACCCGGGAACCGGACTGGAACACCATCAATCACATGGTCAAGCTGGCGGTCAAATACGCCACCAAGGCCATCCTCGACAACAACCCGGATTACACCGTATCCGTTGACTCGATCAACGCCGGCCTCTCCATGCTGTTGGTCGGTTCGCCCGGCGCGGAGGACCTCGCCTCGGCCATCCAGGCGTTCGCGCCCGAATTGTCCCACGCCGACATTACGACCTTCGCCGTCGTGTTGAAGGACGCCGTCGATCTCTACCTGGCCAAATCGGGCCAACCCCTGCTTGCCGGGAACGAGCAAGTCCAGGCGCTCGTCTCCGCCCTCTCCGAAGGTATCAAAGAAGGCATTACCCTCCACAAGGCAGCCACCCGGTCATGACACAGGCAATCTCCAACCTTTTCGGATTTCTGAAAGAGCTGTTCGGCTTCAAAAGCAAGAAACTCGATCTCGAAAACTCCGAAACCATGCAAGCCAACGCCAACGCAAAGACCAGACAGCAACTCAAGGACGCGGCCGCCAAGGCCGCACAGCCCGGCCACCTTGACGACCTCCGGAAAGGGGTAGGCGAATGAGAACCCGCATCCTCCTCGCCGTCCTCGCTCTCGCCCTCGGCGTCGGCGGCTGCACCTCCACCATCACGCCCGATCCGGTGCCGGCCGCAGCGGCGTCATGGGATGGCGGTGAGCAGAACAGCGGCATCGTGGTCGAGCTGGTCGACGGCTACGTCATCACCGGGCAGGCCCGCGCCCGCTACAACCGGCTGGTCGGTCTCTACGGCCCGGCGGAGTACCCCGGCATGGTGGCCGACTTCGGCGTCACCCCCTACGCCGAGGGGCGCTGGTTCATGAACCGCCAGGCTGCCGCCCGGTGGCACTACCTCGCCGCGCTGGAGCGGATGGGAGCGGCAAAGAAATAACCACACACATCAACCTGATTTCCATGAGTCGTTCCCATCCCCAAACTGTAAATCTCAAGAGCGTCGATGCGATGTTTGCCCAAGTCATCGCTAATCAAAAAGCACAATCCAACGAACTGGCCGAAATCAAGGCCCACGTCATGAAGACCAATGGGCGTGTGACAAAGTTGGAAGAATGACGGGCGAGCGTGTTGGTGCGCGTTTCCACGATTACGGCCGTCGTCGGGACCGGGGGCGGCCTAATCTCGTGGGCGGTGTCTGCCGGACTGCACAAAGTGATCCCGTGATGATTAAGTTAATCACGTGGCAACCACTTTGGCGGCGGCAGCAAGGCTGTGTTCCATGCGTAAATGTCCATAGGTATTCATCGCCAGGGTACCGCCGTCCGAATGCCCCAACCACCGGCTTAGGGTAGGGATGTCCACTCCGCTCTCGATGCAGACCGTCGCAAAATAATGTCTGAGTTTATGGTGGGTAAGACGAGGAACGCTCACGCGCTTGCAGGCGGAGGCCAATGCTTCGGCACATTGCGAGATTAAAAATGCCCGTCCCTTCACAGGTTTTCCCTCTGCAACCATTCGTGCCCTCATTCGATCAAGAAGGTCGCGCAATGCCTGAATCTTGGGTACACGCCGATTCCGGGATGATTCGGTTTTGGTGCCTCGAAGGTAGATAAAGTCACCAAGGTCGTTTTCCCAAATCCAGTCTGCCGCCTCCTGTCTGCGTGCGCCGGAATAGGCCATGAATTCGGCAAAGCAGGTGGATTGCTCTGCTCGCCGCATGACATACTCTTGCAGTTCCTGCATGCCTTCTTTGTGGCCCGGAAGGCGACCCTCGACATTACGCATGGACGCGAATACCCGCTGCATTTGCTCCCGTTCTGGAAGCTGGACGTGACGCCGCTTTACAGGCCGTTTGATCGTGGGGCCGTCAACCGGATTGATTTCAAATGGCATCTCGAAAAGCAGCCTGGATTCCACTCCAATGCGCATCGCCCGATGAAGAACTCCGATTGCTTTGTTGATGGCAGTAGCACCGTAGCCCACCCGTCGCCTGTTTTTCTGGCGGTTGCGAACTTTCTGGACGGCCTTGGTGACCAGAAATTGCGAGAAGGTTGCCAGATGCTCCGTTGTCACCAGTGATGGTTTTAACCGAAGAAGGTCGGTGCCGTGGCACACTTTCCACTGGTCGATCAGGACCGCTTTGGCGGTAGCATAGGAAGTCTTGGTTTTTTCGGCCATTTCCGGATCGTCATAGCTTGTATCCAGCTTCCGGATAAGGTCTCCGACCCGGACGTCGCCCGCATCCTCGGTTCGCGTTTTTCGCATACGCTGGCGTTCGACACCCGCAAGCAGAGAGGCGAGCCGTAATTTGGCGATGGACCATGTGGCTGTTTTCAGACTCTTCATGGCACGCCGTCCCTTGAGCTTGTAGCGGGCATAGTAAATCTCGCTCCGGCGATGTCTTATGAGTCCCTGAACGTTGGTCGCGTGGTCCCATACGCCCTGGTTTTGTTCTTCGCCCTTACCGGATTTGTCGTTTTCTCGTTTCATGGATTGGGGGGATAATAAAGGGGCATAAAATATGCCTTTTCAAGACAGTGCCACAACTATCCATGAAGTAGAGTTTCATTTCAGGTTTCAAAGCTCGTCGCAGCGGCAGGGTGGCCGCCGCTCCCGGATGCGTTCCGCCCGCGTGATGCGCCGGCCGTCATGCTCCCAGCGATATAGCGGGATGCCCGGCCGCCGTGACAATTCCCTCAGCAATTGCGGATCGGCGCGTTTCTGCAATTCCAGCTCCACCAGGCCGGTGGCTTCGCACGAGAGCATCCGCGCATAACCTTTGAATATCCCGGGGCGACCGGGCACGCGGGCCGCACCCACGACATCCGCCGCAATCGTACCGGCGGCTTCGGCTTTCCCCCCCTCCCCCCCCCCTCCTCCTTTGCCGCTCGCTGCGGCGGGCGACATGGCCGGCCGGTCGAGCACCAGAAATGAATACGGCAGACTCCGCAAATCAATGCCCGCCCTCTGGCCGAAATGGACCCATTCCGGATCGTTCTGCACTCCCGCCGGTGGCGTGGCGAAAAAATGACACCAGTGGCGTTCGTTTTCCGCCCGGAATAGCGGGCACGCTTCGCAATGCGTGCAGGGCGCGATGAGCCGCGGCGCGGGGTTGCTGCTGGCGTTGGCGGTGTTGGCGGTGTTGGCTGCGTTGGCGCTGGCGGCAGTCTTGAGCAATTCGTCGCGCACCGCCGCGAGCGCGCGGCTGTCCGCATGGGTGCCCGGCTCCACCCAGATCACGGCGGCGGCCCGGCCGGCGAGTGTCAGCAGAGCGGTCCGGCCGGCCGGCGAAAGCTCGTTGATGACGTGGCTCACGACGAGCACCAGCGGGATTCCGGCGGCGCCGTCCCATTCGCCGTTCCATTCGCCAATGGCGGCCTTTCCCGGAAATTGTTCGCGCGCCCGGTCGAGTGCGAAGCGCCGCGCCAGCGGCGAGTGGTCCCACAGGCGCATGTCCGCAAATGTATCCGGTCCGAACGCCGCAAGTACCCGCCGCCCGGCGATACCGCTCCCGCATCCCCAGTCGAGCAATACGCCGCCGGCTGGCGGTCGCCAGTGGCGGACGCGGAGTTCGTGCAGCACGGCATCCCACTTCCAGCCGATGCGTTCGCCGTACGTGGCGTCGTAGGACTCGAGTGCTCGTTCCGTTTTCCAGTAGGGTGCGTTCGTCGTCGTCGCCGCCGTCGTCGCCGTCGCCGTCGCCGTCGCTGCGCCGGACAAAAACCTGGCGCGCAGCCGGTCGAGCGCCTCCCAGTCGAGCCGGGGGGGGAGCGGGGGGGGGGCGGAACCGGGTTCGGGGTAATTCATGGCCGGGCTGCGTGCGGGGCGCCGCGATGCCGGCCGCATTCCCCGTAATGCTTCCGGTTGTGCGCGGGAGTACGGGTGCGGTTCATTTTCATGGTTGCGGTGGGCCGGCGGGTTGTTTTCCTGGGGCGCTGTTCTTTGCGGGCATAGTATATCGGCTATTATGTGTGCTTCCCAAGCATGAGAGGAGGGTTCGATTCCCTCTGCCCGCACCAGCAAAAAGAATCCCTCCCGGGGGGGCGCCCGCCCCCCCCCCCGCCCCCGCCCCCCCGCCCCGACCCCCGGGCGCGAACACGGGCCCACACCAACCACCCCC
>JAISAX010000752.1 GCA_031266495.1 Opitutaceae bacterium | reverse complement strand
TTTCGCGTGCGAAAAGTCGAGTTCAGGGAAGTCTGTCCGGCGGAAATAGTGATTTATTGACAAAAGTTTTTTTTATTTCTTTGGAAGGCAAGTGATTACATAAAAACAGTCAATGTTGTTCGGGTCTCCTGAAAACTCGACTTTTCGCACGCGAAAAATGCCTTCTCCGTGTCCTCCGTGTAATTTCATGATTTCGCGCAGCATCCGTTAGTTAAACAGTTCTCTTTGGTCTTCGGGCACTTGGGCGGCGGCGGTTTCGATGGCGGTCCAGCTCGTGATGAGTTCGTTGCAGGCGCGGGCGTCCTCGGCCCAGCCCCGGCGTTCGCAGAGTGTGTAGAGGCGGTAGGCAAGCTGGCGGGTGGCTTCCCCCATGGTCTTCACCGCACCGAGAATCTGGCCCGCAGCGTTTTCGCCGTCCTGCTTGAGGGCGCGTATGAGGTGGTGGAGCGTTTCCCAAACGGGGTTGCGGGTGTCGGTGCGCGGGTCCCAGTCGGCAGGATAGTCAGCCCACTTGCGGAGGCGCACCTTGCCGCCGCCGCTGTGCACAACCCCGGCCTCGGCAAGCCCTCCAACACTGATGGACTTGGAACGGGCAAGCACATCGGCTTCACCATAAACGCCTTCGTCCCAACCGTGCTGTTCAAACCACGCGAGGCACCACTGGGTGTCGGCGTCAAAATCGTCTTCGGCAAGGAAGCGGTTGATGAGTTGCAAGGCGGTGCGGACGCTCATGGGCGTGCCGTCGGCTTCGAGAACGGCGGAGTATTTGGAAAATACCGCCATGCCGGGTCCAATGATGGCTTGCGACAGGTCCACCGGCGCGACGGGCGAACGTCCTTTTTCCCCTCCCCCTTCCCCCCCCCCCCTCCCCCTCCGTCCACACCTCTGGTCATTTCGTCGAGTGCTTCGGGCAGCACGGCGTTGAGTTCGCGAATGAAGTCGCGGCGCGAAATGTTCGGCGCATCGGCGGGGCGCTTGCGGCAGACAAGGACGATGCTGGACGCAAGGGCGTTATTACCTTCTCCGACCATGCGATTGGAAAGCTCTGTCCGCATTGGCCAAGTGCCCGATAACTGAAAACCAGCTTGGAGAACTGCGGCCAGGAATGTTTCCCATCCTGTGGATGATGTGCCGGAGTCGCCCTTTGTATCGGCTTGCTTGAAAGCGTAATATATTGAAACAGGAGATTCGGGGTGAGCTTGGTTAGCAAGACTACGCATCGCCTCTGTCATGCCGTCCAGAAAAAAGGTTTCGGCCTTTTCCTTCGAACCATGTCGATAGGGCGTGGCAACCAGTTCTTCAGCTTTTGGCACGGACATCGTAGCCAGTAACGTTGGGAACACAGGTCGAAGAGTAGGTCGCAGCCATGCATAGAAGAAATCAGATAAGTCGGCATATCCGATATTATCATAATAAGGCGGATCAGTAGAGATTACCTTGAGTCGAGAAATCGACTGTGTTTGTGCATCTGCTTGCGTTGCAAAACCATGTGCGCCGCTATTTTGCGAAGCTCCTTCCAGACTTTCGGCAGTCCACACGACAGCGCCTTCGAAACTTCCTGTGCCGCTTAGCAGAGTGTTTAGTTCGGCAAAATCCCAAGTCATAGGAATCGACTGCCGTGCAAATGTGTTTCGAGTAGAGTCACGCTCTGTAAACCAGGTGCAGATCGAAGAGCCACGGTCAGCGAGCTTGTTGAGAGCGAACGCCAGATACACGCTGACGGTTTCGGCGTAGGCTTGGGGGCCGGTACCGCCGGCTTCGAGGCCGCGCGGGTCGTCGGGCAGGTCGCCCGCCTTCGCCGAGGCTTCGGCGGACAGGACGGCGAGGGCGTCTTGGCGGATACGCTCCCGCGCCTCGCTCACCAAATCGCTAAACGTCGTCAGTGCAACCAACTGCCGCGGCGTAAACAGGTCGCCGTAGGTTTTGAGGCCATAGAGCGGAGGCGAGAACCAGCGCGGATTTTCAGGCATGGCGACTTCCGGTTTCCAAGTCGGCTGGGCCTTGGTGGTGACTGCCTCCATTGCCTCGGTAGGCGAAAGATATACGCGGCCCCGCGCCCCCTCAGCAACCACGGCCATAAGCCGCGCACCCATGTGTTTGGCATTCGCTTCGGCATAGATGTGTTTCGGTTCAATGCCAGTGCCAGATACGATGCAGCGGAAATTCGCCCCGCGAGCGAGCTTGGTGCCTGCCTTGGCTTCCGGTGGCGGCGTGCCGGCCTTGACGGTGAAGCGGTAGCGGTCGCCCTCGACGACGGGTTGCACGTAGCTTTCCTTGCCTGCCTTGCTCGACAGGATAAAGGTCGATGCGAGAGGGACATCCACATGAGAAAAGGCGGGGTTGGGGCTTTTTATTGTTCGCGCCCAGAGCCATGCGATGACGGTGAGTTGTTGTCCGACGAGAGGTTTGAGGTCGGGCCGTTCGCGGGCCATTTCGGCAGTGATTTTGACCGGAGGGTAGAGGTGCCCGATGCGTTTTTCGGCCTCGGCGCGCATCCACGCGCCGTAGTGGCGGACATCTTCGGCGAGGCCGGTGGCGCCGGGCCAGGAACCGGAGCCGCCGCCGATCCTGGCACGGGTGGCGGGGTTGACCGGAGGACGTCCGGCGAACCTGGGCGGTATCTCGATCATGGCCTTGTTGATGAGCACCGACACGGGATTGAGGTCGGAGGCATGGGCTTCCAGTCCGAGCCGTTGCGCTTCCAGAGGGATGGCCCCGCCGCCGGCAAAGGGATCGTGCAGGGCGGGGAGTTTGCCGGGGTTGAAAAGTTCGGCGGCCTGCGGGTGGTCCTTGTTGAGTTCGCAGACCTCGCGCCAGGAGCGGCGGATTTCGGTGCGGGCGCGTTCGAGGACGGCCTCGTTGGTGGTGTTTTCCCACCGCACGAGGTCTTCAATAATATCAAAAAGCTCCCGCCGTTTTTTCGCGGCTTCCTGTTTGTTGACGCCGTACTTGAAGCCTTGCCCTTGCTGGTAGCCGGGATCGTTGACGAGCTGGGCGAAGATGACGGCGCGGGCGGCGGCAAGCGGGCGGCGCGCCCACCAGAGGTGGAGGGTGGACGGATGTCCGTGGCGGATGGATTTTTCCCGCGCGGAGGCGGCGTTGATCGCATCGAGCGGCAGGGCGACCTCGATGAGTTTGCGAGGGGATTTTATGGGATGGGCGGACATCAGGCGGTGAGGCGGCGGAAAATGAAATGGAAGGTTTTATCGGCGATGAAGGCTTCGAAATCAGCTATGGATGTTTGCAGTCTGGTTGGTGTGACGCGGAGGTCATTGTCGTGGAGCACGGCGGTCTTGCCTCCGGCATTTCCGGCCACAAGCACGGTCAAGCGCGGATGCAGATCGATGGTCAGCGAATCAAAGCAGCGAAAATCGCGTAAGGTGATTTTTTGCAGATACATGGTTGGTATTAGCGGCCAAGCAGACTGCGGATACGATCGCGCAATTCAGCGAGTTCGGGGCAGAGTTGATAAAGGGCGGGCATTTTTTTGAGGCTGGCATCAATGAGCTGGTCACGACCGCCTCCGGCGCGGCGAGAGTCGCCTTCGGTTTCGAGCAGGGGATCAAACCAGGTCTCCTTCATCGCGGAGGAGGCGCGGATCCTGGACCAGGAGGCGCCGGGTTTGCCGGCGTCGGCGAGAATGGCCTCGACCAGGGGCTTCAAAATGTAGCCGTTGTTGGTCGGGTCTTCAGGGATGACGAGAACCTTGAAGCTCACAGCGCGGCCTCCAGCCAGCCTTCGGTGAAGAGGTCGCCGATGGGCTGCCTTTTGACGGTGTCGTTGAAATGGGGGATTTCCGTCAGGGGCAGAATGCGCGATTCGCCGGTCTGTTCATCGCGTTTGCAAAAGAAGGTGTGCGCGTATTCCCCGGGTTGAAGCCAGGCGAGGACAATGGGGGAGTGAGTGGTGACAACAACCTGCGGCTGACCGGTTTGAGTGCGGTTGCGGAGCAACTCCACCAACAGGCGGAGGCGGTTGGCATGGATGCCGTTTTCGATCTCCTCCAACGTGAGGAGGGAGGGCATGTCCGGCTGGAAGAAGGCCGCCGTAATGGCGGCGAAACGCAGGGTGCCATCACTGAGAACAGGGGCGGGAAACTCCCGTCTGTTTTCTTCCAGTTTGAACATGAGTTCGCCGACGGCGCCCTTGAGAATGCCAATGTCATCGACTTCGGCGGGCCGCAGGTGCTTGAGCCAGGTGAGATAGGCGTCCTTTGTGCCCGGGTCTTCGCAAATGGTGCGGATGAGCGCGGCAAAGTTCTCGCCGCGCTCGCCCATGCGACTGACATTTTGCGCACGGGAGTACTCACGCAGGAGAGGCGGCGAGGGATCAAGGCGTTGGGTGTTGGCAAAAATACCGCTCAGGCGAGAGGCGGCGATTACATGGTTTTTAGCCCAGCGGTCACTTGTCCGGCGGGCCATCTGGGTGAGAACGGCCCTGTGATGCTCGGAGGGAATGTTCGGCCAGGCGCCTTTTTTCCCGTGAAAGTATTTAACGTCGAAGGTCGGCGCCGCATGGAATCGCGGGTCGGTTTGCGGCAGGGTGTGATGGATGGGGCCGGCAAGCGGGCGAGAGTCGTAAACGGGCCGGCCAACCGTGAGCCATTCTTCGATAACACGTTGATTCCCGGTGTTAAAACCGACGCCGTATTCCGCCTTCCACAGCTTGCCGGTGTCCGCATTGCGTTCCTCCACTGTCGCCTCCAGTTGAAACGAGGACGAGGGGTCTTCTTTGATGAAAGCGGCTTTGGCGCTGCCACCCCGGATCGGCTCCCACACCTCGCTGGTGGCGCTCTTGGGCTTGCCGTCGAGAATCTCGCCGAAAGTAAAGCCGTTGCCGATACCCTGAAGAACGCGAATGGCGTCAAAGACGTTGGATTTGCCGGAGGCGTTGGTGCCGATGAAGAAGTTGAGCTTGCCCAGCTCCAGCCGCACGTCGCGGAGGCTTTTGAAGTTTTTGATGCCAAGTGTGGTGATCATGACGTGGCGAGTGTGGCGCGGGCGAGCAGTTCGCCCAGATCGTAGTTGATGGAAGACACACCCCAATCCGGCTCCTTCATGAAGGGATTGGAAAGATAAAACGGCCCCTCGGTGGTGTCGTCCGGGCCGACGGTGACGATGGCCAGAACAAACTTGTCGGCCTGGTTGAGCGCGTAGAGGACTTCGTTGCGCGTGATCGTGACGGTGGTCGCGCCTTTCACGCGACCTTTGACTTCGATGTGTCGAGGCTCGGGCTGGCGTCCGTCAGCTTCGGCGGGCGGATATGAGGTGAGATCCCAGCCGCATTTCTGGCTGGAGACATCGACGACGCGGCAACCGCGTGCTTCTTCGGCCCGGCGGACGGCCTCCATCGCCAGGCGTTCGACACGGGCGCGGGCGGCGGCATCGGCGGCGAACGCGGCGGCCACGGGGTCGGCGGAGGGTTCGCCCCGGAGCTTGCGGAGCAATCCGACGGGGATGACGAGCGCACCGCCGAGGGCGACAGGCGTGCCGTTGACGACGTGGCGCATGGCCAAGAGTTCCTTGCGGCGGTTTTCCAGGCGGCTTTCGAGGTCGGCGACGGTGCGGCGGGCGTTCTCCAGATTGAGGCGCACGTCTTTGCCCGCTTCCTGGTCTTCCTTGAGCTTGAACCAGCGATCGGACCAGAAGGTGATTTCCCGGGTCAGGCGTTCGTGGACGGCGGCGAGGGTCTTGTCCACATGGGCAATGCGGCGCGTGGCGACTTCCTCAAAATGCTCCGGCACGAGGGAACTGGCGGCGAGGCCAAGTGCGCGTTGTTCCTGGTCGGCGCAAATCCAGGGGGCGGAGAGCACGCCTCCGGGCAAAGGGCGGTCGGCGGACGCGAGAGGCTCAAGGTCGAGATGCGGCGCCCAGCCGGCAAAGGCGGCGGCGCCGTCGGGCGCGACGCGGACGAATTGCATGCGCTTCGACAGCACCTGCCCGTCGCCGGACGCAATCTCGTGGGCAAGCAGGAAAAGCAGGTGCGGCTCTGTGCCCTCGTCGGCGGGATCGACCAGAAGCGCGCCCTGGCGGAGGAGATTGGCGTGCCGTTCAAGGATGAGGTCGCCAAGCGCGAGCAGCAGGGGGTGGCCGGGGTGCAGCATTTCCGCGGGGGGGATGCCGGGGAGGTCGGACGGGCGCACCGCCTCCCTGGAAAAACAGACGCGTTCGTAGCGTTTGAGCACCGGGGCGAAATCGCGGCGGTTGCGTCCGGTGATGAGGCGGTCGCGTTCGCGAATGGAGGCGGGCACGTGGGTAATCTCGAAACGACCGGCTTCGCGCCGATGGATGCTGCCTCCGAGCGCGGCGAACGCCTTCATGAAGAAGGAGCGCACGAAGTAGGGCTGGAGGCGGCGGGCCTCGGCCTTTTCCATCTCCTCCTTCACGGAGAAAAGGTGTTCCGGGGTCATTGTTTCCTGCGCGAGCGCGTTGCGGTCGAGCAGGGCGCGGAGGTGCGACTGGTCGAGGGCGGCGTCCACTTTTTGCAGCAGACGGGCGCGGACTTCGGGTTGGTCGCCGTAGCGGATGGCGCGGATGAGCAGGTCCTTGAGGCTTTCTTCCTCAAAAACTTCGCCAAGGATGTCGAAGACGCGGCCATGTAGGGCGTCGGCCTCGGTTTCGAGTTTTTTGAGCAGGCGGTGGTAAACGTCGCCCTCGCGGGTCTCCCCGGCGACAAGGTTCCAGAGGTGGCAGACTTCCTGTTGGCCGATGCGGTGAATGCGCCCGAAACGTTGCTCCAGGCGGTTGGGGTTCCACGGGAGGTCGTAGTTCACCATCAGGTTGGCGTTCTGGAGATTCACGCCTTCGCCGGCGGCGTCGGTGGCGATGAGAACGCGGACCTGCGGATCGGAGCGGAAGAGCGACTGGGCCTTGCGGCGTTCGTCGCGGTGGGTGCCGCCGTGGATGGTGACAATGGCGCCGGGCGTGCCGAGGACTCCGGCGATTCTGGACTGAAGGTAGTTCAGGGTGTCGCGGTGTTCGGAGAAGAGGATGAGCTTGCGCAGGCGACCGGTCCGGGGGTCGTGCGTGCGTTCGTCGTGCTGGAGGATTCTGGAAAGCTCCTCCCACTTTCGGTCCACGCCGGAGGCGACGACGGCGGCAGCCTGGGCCTGAAGACCGGCGAGGATTTGAATTTCCTGCTCCAGCTCGGCGATGGTGCGGGCGGCGGTGGCCTGATCCACCAGCGCCTCTTCCATGGCTTCCTGCTCCCCGGCAGTCTGTTCGTCGTCGTCTTCGGGCGGGATGAGGGAGGGCGGGAGGGAGGGCGGCAATTCGTCCAATGCCTGCCGCTCGCAAGCGCCGGGCCTTTCTTCACGCAGGCGACGTTCCAGGCGTTCGCGGCGGCGTTTGAGCGACTGGAAAATGGCCTCGGGGGAGGATGCGAGGCGGCGTTGCAGGGCGGTGAGCGCGAAGCCGACCGCGCCCTTGCGCGCGCCTTCGAGCTGGTCGGCCTTGCCCATCTCGGTTTCCACGTAGCGGGTGACGGCTTGATAGAGGGCTGCTTCGAGGTCGGAGAGCTTGTAGTTGACGGTGTAGGCGCGACGCTCGGGGAAAAGCGGAGTGCCGTCGAATTTGACGAGTTCCTCCTTGACCATGCGGCGCATGAGATCGGAGGCGTCGATCTTGTGGGTGGCATCTTTCTCGCGGTTGCGTCCGTAAAAGCGGTCGGAGTCGAGCAGGGACAGGAAGAGTTGAAAGTCCTCGGGTTTGCCGTTGTGCGGCGTGGCCGTCATCAGGAGAAGGTGGCGGGTGCGGGCGCCGAGGCGTTCGGCGAGGCGATAGCGGCTGGTCTTCTCCAGTTTGTTGCCGAAGTAGTGGGCGGAGAGTTTGTGCGCCTCGTCGAAGACAACGAGATCCCAACCGGCTTCGAGAAGCCGGGATTGGGTCGGGCCGGGGCGACGTCCGCCGGCGGCGTCATCGGCTTCTTCATCGCGGGCAACCTGATCGAGGCGAACGACCAGGCGGGAATGTTCCTCGAAGGGGTTGCCGCCGGGGGATGCCGCGTCGAGGTCGGCGGAATAAATGAGGAACTCCAGACCGAACTTTTCGTAGAGTTCGTCGCGCCACTGTTCGACGAGGCTGCCCGGCGAAACGATGAGAATGCGGCGTGCGTCGGCACGCATGATGAGTTCGCGGATATAGAGTCCCGCCATGATCGTCTTCCCGGCACCCGGATCGTCGGCGAGGACAAAGCGGAGCGGCTGGCGCGGGAGCATGGACTCGTAAACGGCGGTGATCTGGTGGGGAAGCGGGTCCACGTTGGAGGTGTGGACCGCCATCATCGGGTCGAAGAGGAAGGCGAGATCGATGCGTTTGGCTTCGGTGGCGAGCTGGAAAGCCTCGCCGTCGCCTTCAAAGGACCACGGGCGTTCTGTTGTGGCAACGGACAGATTCCCGACATCGGCCGGGGTGACAAGGCGTTCGCGAATGATACCGGTGGGGAGTTTGTAAATTATTTGAATGGCCTCATTGCCGATCGGTTGGATGGCAACGACGGAAACAATGACGTGAGGTTCCACACCTGCCAGGGAGAGACCGTTTTGGAGTTCGCCAAGTTGCACAGACGTTCGAGATTTTGTTTTCTTGATGTAAGCACTGACAATCAAAAGAGAAGCGAGGTTTACGAGATGATTTCAAGCTGTTAGTGGGGAAACCCCGTTAGTGGGGAAACCCGGAGCGGGGGGGGGGGGGAACGGCGGGAGAGGGGGACGATGTTGGCCGTTGGCGGGGGACCGCTACCCTCCTTCACATTCGCGGGGCGCGCGCCCCGGGGCGGCGGGGGGGGGGGGGGGTGGG